>CAKZQD010000168.1 GCA_937139485.1 uncultured Bacteroidota bacterium
TTTAAGTTGTAGAGAAAAATACAAATGAAATTATTATATTCGGCTAAGTGCTAAACTGAAAATGTAGTATTTCAAAATCCCTTACTACCCATAGATAAACACTTCAAACAAAAAGCAATTTTCATTAGAACATTTCAAAATTTTTCCTATTAAATTTTGTGCTTGGTATCCTTACCAATTACATTGTTTATCTGCGGTGGGCAAGTGTGCCGACCGCATACAAATAGCTTACTTAATCTATCGGGTTAGGTTTCTGAGTGTAATGGTAAAGATTCAAGTCTTTTGTAGTGTTTTACATTCTTTACGCTCTTTCAATTTTCTAGCCAAGCTGCGTTCCAGATAGTAGCGGCATCCTTTTTTCCTGTAAGAGAAAAAAGATATAGCGGAAAGCTGGTTAAAACGCCCCAATTAATTAATTTTTACCTTATCAAGTTTTTTAGATTCAAAATTGTTGTTGGTTAAAAATTCCTACAAATGAATTGAAAACTTTTTTTAATTTAAAACCAATAATATCATATACCTGAAATAAACGAAAACCGTAAATAAAACTTATAATTTCCCTTCTTCTAAACTAAGAAAGAAACTATAATTACGTGCTACATCTTTTAAACCATTAAATCGACCTGATGCGCCTCCGTGACCAACTTCCATATCGGTTTGGAGTAGTAAAACATTGTCGTCTGTTTTGTATTCTCTTAGTTTGGCAACCCATTTTGCAGGTTCGAAATATTGTACTTGCGAATCGTGCAAACCTGTTGTGACCAGCATATTTGGATAGGCTTTTTTCTCTACATTATCATAAGGCGAATAAGACAACATATATTCATAAGCGGCTTTTTCGTTTGGATTTCCCCATTCGTCATATTCTCCAGTTGTTAATGGAATAGTATCGTCTAGCATTGTTGTCATAACATCTACAAATGGAACGGCTGCGTGTACGCCATTAAACAATTCTCCGTTTAAATTAATAATAGCACCCATTAGTAAACCACCAGCAGATCCACCTTCGGCATACAAATGCTCTGGTGAAGTATATTCTTCTGCTATGAGGTGTTTTGCACAGTCTATAAAATCTGTAAAGGTGTTCATTTTCTTGAATAATTTTCCGTCTTCATACCATTGTCTGCCCAAATATTGGCTACCTCTTATGTGCGCTGTGGCGTAAATGAAACCTCTATCTAAAAGGCTTAGACGCACCGAACTAAAATAATCTGGAATGGTATAACCGTAAGATCCATAAGCGTAGAGTAGGAAAGGAGTGTCTTTTGAAATTTTGGTGTCTTTGTGCATTACCATAGAAATGGCAACTTTTTTGCCGTCTCTGGCTGTAGCCCAAATTCGCTTACTGATATAGTTTTCTTTTTTGAATTTTCCTCCAAGAATTTCTTGCTCTTTTTTTACAACTTTGGTTTTAGTATTTATATCAAAATCTATAATAGACATTGGTGTGGTTAATGATCTATAAGCATAACGAATACACTCAGTGTCTATCTCTTTGTTGTTTTGTAAGGTAGTGTCGTAAGTTTCTTCATCAAATTCTATATGAAAATCTTTAGAATTGTCGAAATATTTGATTCTAAACTTATTTAAACCATTTATTCTTTCTTCTATTACTATAAATTTTTTGAAAATATTGACTTCTTCCAATAAAACATCGTCTCTATGGGCTATGAAATCTTTCCAGTTTTCCATAGAGGTATTCTGTAAATCACATTGCATCATTTTAAAATTTGAGGCATTGTCTTTATTCGTTTTTATATAAAAACTATCATTTACGTGTGCTATATGATATTCAAGTCCTCTTTTTCTTGTTTGAAAAACTTTAAATTCTCCATCAGGATTGTGAGCGTCTAATATTTGATATTCTGAAGTGAGCGTGCTAGTAGAAGCGATGATAATATATTGCCCAGATTTTGAGGTATAGACATTGGTATAAAAAGTATCGTCTGCTTCAAAAAACATTTCTACGTCTTCAGAAACTGCTGTACCTAATACGTGTTTCATAATACGATCTGAACGCAAGGTGTTTGGGTCTTTTTTTGTGTAAAAAAAGGTCTTGCTGTCTGCTGCCCAAGCTACATTTCCTTCTGTGTTTTCTATTTTTTCGGCATAAATTTCGCCCGTTTTTATGTTTTTTATTTGAATAGTGTATTGTCTTCTACTTATTGTATCAGTACCAAAAGCTACAAGCTCATTGTTTGGGCTTACGCTGTAAGAATTCAAAGAATAATAAGCAAAACCTTTTGCCATTTTATTGACATCAAAAAGTACTTCTTCTGGAGCGTCAAGATTTCCTTTTCTACGTGTATAAATTGGATATTGACCGCCTTCTAGGTGCTTAGAATTGTAGAAATATCCATTCTTTTTATAAGGAACAGAACTATCGTCTTCTTTAATTCTGGCTTTCATTTCTTGAAATAACTCTTCTTGAAAGTCTTTGGTATGCGCTGTTACTTGGTCGTAATATTCATTTTCATCAGTTAAGTAATTAATAACATCAATATTTTCTTTCTCGTTCAACCAATAATAATCATCTACACGAACACTTCCGTGAATTTCCATTTTTTTAGGAATTTTTGCTAAAGTTGGTGTTTTTATGGTTTTGTTCATTGTAAGTTTATTTTAAAATCTAAAGGTATTAGTTTTAAAATAAACTTACAACAAAATTAAATTTATGCTATTTATTAATTAGCTTAGAAGTTATTTAGTTATTTGTAATTTAGTATTGATTATTTCTCCAGAGCTTAATTCTATTTGAATAAAATATAAGCCATTTTTTAAAGTAGAAATATCAATACTAGACTTTTGATGTTTAAGAATGTCAGATTTACAAATTTTACCAGTCGAATCGTATATTCTAATTTCTGCGGATGAACTTTTATTTTTTAATACTATATTGTAGAATTTATTTGTTGGGTTTGGGTAAGTTTTGATTTCAATGTGACCTTTATCAACCAAAGAAGTCTCTATGGTTTGATTGATTTTAAATATATAAACATTAAATTTACCATTTGATTCTGTTTCTTCAGAATTTGGTGTTATATTTAAAAATAAGGTATCTGAATATTGCCCTATAACACATAAGTTATTTTTGCTATCCAAAGTGAAATTTGAATTAAAATTAAAGTGTGGAACATTTTTGAATCCATGAATGTAATTTATATTCCATAACGTATTTTTATTTCCATCTATTTTTTGTATAAACTTATTTCTTAAATTTTGAACACCATAAAAGTACTCTGTTTCAAAATTAACTGTATCATTAAAATTCCCAATAATATAAATATTATTTTGCTCATTAACTAATACATTTTCAATATAATCATTTTTCGTACCACCTATTTTTTTCGACCATATATAATTTTTTTGAGTATCTAGTTCTAAAATAAAAGCATCGTGTAAGCCATTAGAGAATTCTATTTCATTATTGAAAGACAGTGTATCGCTAAATGCACCTGCTATTATTAAATTATTATTTTGTTTAATTGTAATGTCAGTTGCAAAATCATGTGAATTGCTGCCAAAGGATTCAACCCAAATTAGATTCCCTGTCTCGTTTAATTTTAAAATAAATACATCCGAACTTCCATTTGAAACTTTATTTAAAGTATCATTACTTGTATCAAAATCTACTGTTCCTCTAAATGAACCAGTTATATATAAATTATTATCAGAATCAATAGTCATTGCATTTGCAATATCATCACTTTTTCCTCCAATTATCTTTGTCCAAAGTATATTACCGTTTAAATCAAATTTTTGAATAAAAAAATCTTTGCTTATATCAAATATTGGATTAGAAACTGAGTAATCTGTTAAGTCGTTAATGAATGTTCCAAGGCAATAAATACTATTATTGTTTCCTACACTAACATCTGTAATAATATAACTATCTAAATTTATTCCATAATTTTGAATATATAGAATAGGTTTGAACCATATTAGATTCCCTTCTTTATCTAGCTTTGAACAAAAACCATATTTCCCTTCAAAAACAGTTACAATTCCAGATATAATAATACTGCTGTCTTTATCAAATTGCATCACACTTCCGAATACTGAGTGTGTTGTAAAAATATTTTTAGCCCAAAGTAATTCTCCTTTGGCATTCAATTTTTGTAGGTAACTACCTCCAAATTCGTTATACAAATAGATGTTGCTTGAACTAGGGTCGATATCTATAGAATCTGAAAAACGTCCTAAAACATATATATTATCTTGGTTATCAATTAAAACTGATTTAGAATCGATCCAATTGGCTTCACCAAAACCATAAGTCCAATCAATATTTTGAGCATTTAAAAAAAAGGAGTTGAAAACAAATGAAAGATAAATTAATTTTTTCAGCATGGAATTTATTTTCTTCAAATTTAAAGTAAAATTAATGTTTTTCTGTAATAGAAATGTAAAATTCTACTTCAACATCAAAACCGCTCTATTCAAAGCCTTGATAAAAACATCAACTTCTTCCTTAGTATTATATATAGCAAATGAAGCTCTACAAGTTCCTTCTATTTGTAGTTTATTCATCAGTGGTTGTGTACAGTGGTGTCCTGTTCTAATGGCAATTCCTTGTTTGTCTAAAAGTACGCCCAAATCATAAGGATGAATACCGTCTATCAAAAATGAAATGACTCCAGATTTATTTTTTGAAGTCCCATAAAAAGTCATTCCTTCTATGGTTTGCATTTTTTCTGTAGCATATTCTAGCAAATCATTTTCGTGTTTTGCTATGTTTTCTATTCCTATTTCATCTACAAATTTTAATGCTTCTGCCATTGCTATGACACCACAAATATTTGGTGTTCCTGCTTCAAATTTATAAGGTAGTTTGTTGTATGTCGTTTTCTCGAAAGTTACAGTTTCTATCATTTCACCACCGCCGTGAAACGGATTCATAGCATTTAGAACATCTTCTTTTCCATAAAGCACACCAATACCTGTTGGGCCATAAACTTTATGCGCAGAAAAAGCGAAGAAATCACAGTCCAGTTCTTGAACATTTACTTTCAAATGTGGTGCTGCTTGCGCTCCATCCAAAAATACTTTTGCACCAACTGCGTGTGCTTTTTCTATAATGGTCTCAACATCATTTATAGTTCCTAAAGCATTAGAAACATAGTTTATCGAAACCAATTTTGTTTTTTCTGAAAGTAATTCAGCATAAACTTCATAGTTCAACTCTCCAATATCGTTAATTGGAATGACTCTTAGTTTTGCGCCCGTTCGTTCACAAAGCATTTGCCAAGGCACAATATTAGAATGGTGTTCCAGTTCAGAAATAATAATCTCATCATCTTTGCCTATAAATTTATCTCCAAAAGCATAAGCTACTAGGTTAATGGCTTCTGTAGTTCCTCTTACAAAATTGATTAAAGAAGATTTTTCTGCTCCAAGGAATTTAGCTGTATATTCTCTTGCTGCTTCATATTCTTCTGTAGCTTTATTAGCAAGAAAATGTGCTCCTCTATGTATGTTAGAATTGGTTTCTTGATAATATTCATCTATCTTTTGGACCACCGAAATCGGTTTTTGACAAGTAGCTGCATTATCGAAATAGATGAGCTCTTTTCCGTTTACTTTTTGGGATAATATGGGGAAATTTTGTTTCATTTTTATTGTTTTTGATTTGAAACCTTTTTTATGGTTTCACCACTGTCCGTCATTCTGAAATTTTTGAGGTACGAGAAAATATTCAGAATCTTCCACAGATATGTTATTTCAATTCACTTTGTTTATTACCTAAAATCCGTTAGATTCCAAATAAATAAAATTCGTGCCTCTTTTATTTTTTGGAATGACGCTCGGTTG
>CAKZQD010000169.1 GCA_937139485.1 uncultured Bacteroidota bacterium
AATGCCGTTTTTCGATATTTTATTTAATCCAGAAAGATTAGTGCTCGACAAACCAGTTTTTGTAGCAAGTGTTGAGGGTTTAAAATCTTATTTAGACTATTATATTTCTAAAATTATTGTTCATTATGATAATGTTGAAGCTGGTTTAATTTTTATTGCACTTTTAATTATTGTAAGTTTTCTTTTAAAAAATGCTTTTAGATATGCTGCTCAGTTTTTTTTAGCCAATGTTAGAAACGGTATAGTTAAAGATATTAGAATAAGGCTTAATGATAAAATTTTGAGTTTACCGCTTTCTTACTTTAATAAAGTAAAAAAAGGAAATCTAATTTCTACACTTACATCTGATGTTACAGAAGTAGAACACAGTATATTAAGTATTTTAGAAGTATTTGTAAAAGAACCAATTGCTTTAATTACGGCTTTAGTATTGTTGTTTTCTATTAGTACGCAGCTTACTTTGTTTGTGTTTTTATTATTAATACTTATCGTATTGCTTATAGGTACAATAGGCAAATCTTTAAAAAAATCTTCTTTTGAAGGTCAAGAAAAAGTTGGTTTTTTAACTTCTCTTTATGACGAAACCATATCTGGAATGCGGGTAATAAAAGCCTTTACCGCAGAAAATTATAGACGAGTTCAATTCAATAAAGAATCAAATATTTTCTTTAAAATAATGAATAGAGTGCAAAGAAGAAGGGTTTTGGCATCGCCACTTACAGAATTTTTGTCTATTACTATTTTTTCTTCAATAGTTTGGTTTGGTGGTAAAGAAGTAATTGAGGGAGATATTCAAGCATCTACATTTATATTTTATTTATTAATTTTTGGTTCTATTATTGGGCCTGCAAAAAGTTTTTCTTCAGCATATTTCAATGTACAAAAAGGAATGGGTGGTTTAAAAAGAATAGACGGTGTTCTAAAAGTTGAATCAGAAATTATAGAAGAAAAAGATGCAATAGCAAAAGAAAGTTTTGACGATAAAATAGCCTTCAAAAACGTAAGCTTTGCATATAATAATATAGACGACAAAGAAGTACTGAAAGATGTAAGCTTTGAGCTAAAAAAAGGAAATGTACTTGCAATAGTTGGTCCTTCTGGAGCAGGAAAAACTACAATAGTAGATTTGATACCAAGGTTTTATGATGTAGAAAAAGGAGAAATATCTATAGACGGCGTAAATATAAAGTCTCTAAAGAAAGATTCTTTAAGACAAAAAATGGGAATAGTTACCCAGGAATCTATTTTATTTAATGATAGCATAGCAAACAATATTGCTTTTGGAATAGATGCAAGCCAAGAAGAAATAATAAATGCTGCCAAAGTAGCAAATGCTCACGAATTTATTGCCGCAATGCCAAATGCTTATGAAACACAAATAGGAGACAGAGGTCAAAATTTAAGTGGTGGACAAAGACAAAGGCTTACTATAGCAAGAGCAATATTAAAAAATCCTTCAATTTTAATTTTAGACGAAGCAACTTCTGCTTTAGATTCAGAATCTGAAAAACTGGTACAAGATGCTTTAATAAAACTAATGCGAAACAGAACTTCTATAGTAATAGCACACAGGCTTTCTACTATTCAGTTTGCAGATGAAATTATTGTAATGGAAGAAGGAAAAATTGTAGAAAACGGAAATCATATTAGTTTAATGGCAAAACAAGGTTTGTACAGTAAGCTAGTAAATTTGCAAGCTTTTTGATACTGACGAACTGTAATCCTTATTTGCTATGTAAAGTAAAAAAACATTCAATTATGAAGTTTTAGAAGTTTATCCAAATCCATTTTTGGATAAGGCAAACATTATAGCAGATGGTTTTGAAGGGCTTTTGAAAGTTAATTTATACAATGCAATTGGAGAAGAAATACTAAATTTTGAAACTAAAGAGAATCGTTTTATTCTTCAACAGAAAAACTTATCAAAAGGAATATATTATATAAAGATTTCAGATAAAAACAATAAAACTGGACTACAAAAAAATAATGACTATCCGTTTAAAGGCATAAATAATTAATCGGTTTATGTTTTGCGAGTCTTGTTCTTCCCTTGAGGGAAGTAGATGGGTGATTTTTGTCGAAGAATCACCCTCTTATCTCCCTCAAGGGAGAAACATTCTTCGCAAAATTAGACTTACTGTATTTAAACGGATAGTCATTAAAAAATTATAATTAATTAAGCGAGTTTAATTTTTTTTGTGCTTTTGTTTTAAAGCTAGAATTAATATCTATTATAGCTTGAAGTAGGTCTTTTGCTTTGTTTTTTTGCCCTTTGTTTATTAGTGCTAAAGATTTGTACCACATAGCATCATCTGCCAATGTAGACGAAGTTCCAATTACTTTATCAAAATAAGAAATTGCTTTATTGTGTTTATTTAAATTAAAATAAGACATTCCAATATAATATTTAGAGCTCGTTGCTTTCTGTTTATTATTTATAGAAGCTTCAAAATTTTTAATTGCAGCATTGTATTTACTTTGGTTATAATCAACAAGACCTGCTTTAAAATTATTAAGTTCTGGTGTAATTATTTCAGTATTATTTTCTTCTTTATAATATATAGAATTGTAAAGTGCAGGCTCAGCAAGGCTTGGTTTTTCATTAGTATTAACTGTTACTTCTATATCTTCTGCAATTTCTTCTTGCTCTGCTTCTTCATTGTTATCATAAAAATAGTCTGGAGCTGTTTGTTTTTTTAATGACTCAAGAGGCTTATCTTTTACCTTAGTATTAAATTTTTCTTTATCTAAAACTGTAGCTATGTTATCTTTTGTGGTTTTAGTTTCTTCTTCTACATCTTCAATAAATATATCTTCGTCCGTGTAAACATCATTTAAAGTAGAGTCAAAAAATTCGTCCTGCTCAATAAAAGTTTCCTGATTTTGCTCTTCATTAAATACCGTCTTTGTTTCATTTTTTGCTACGGTATTATTTTTAAAAGCATTATTTTGAATTATATAAAAAGCACTAAATAAAACCACAACAGAAGCCGCTATTGCTAAAATGGGTTTTAAAGAAATATGATTTCCTGCTTCTAGTTTTAGCTTTTCTTTAAAAGCCATATTTGTTTTTTCTATTGAAGAAATTTTATCAAAATCTTTTTCATAAAACAAAAAACCGTCAAAAGCATCTTTTGCAAAAGGATCATTTTCTAAATTTGTTTCAAAAGCAGACTTCTCCTTAGCAGACATTTCTCCTGTATAATATTTTCTAAAAGTTGAAAAATCGGTATGTTTACTATTAGTACTCATTAAGTTTAAGTCATCTTTATTTTTAAATTTCTCTTTCCGTTTTGAATATTGCTTTTTACTTCTTTTAAGCTCAAGTTGTTTTCTTCTGCAATTTGTTGGTAGCTTTTACTTTCTAAATAAAAAGCTCTCAAACATTTTTCTTGTTTATCTTTCAATAAAGGAAGACTCTTTTCTAGTTTAATCAATAAGGCTTCTTTCTGCTGTTTTTCTAATAGATGAAATTCTGGGTCATTTTCCACAGAATTTGTTAAAAAAACTTCATAATTATCTTTCTTTTTAAAATCAGAGTTGTTTTTTCTTAATTCTTGAAGACAATAATTTTTAGACAAAGTATAAAGCCAAGATTTGAAGTTTGTTACATTATGTTTTTTTAAATCATGAACTATTTGTTCAAAAATAGCCATTAATGCATCGTTTGCTTTGTGTTCGTCTTTAAAGTATTTAAGACATAAACCTAAGATTAAGTGCGTGTATTTTAGGTATAAGTAACCTACATATTTAACATCATGAGAATGCCTGTACATTTCAACTAATTCACCGTCAGGTAAATTTGAAAAATTATTTTTAGGCTTTAAAAACATTATTCACAAATTTAACAAAATAAGTGTTTTAAAAAAAATTAAAAATATTTTGAAACATCATCTTTATTTTAACCGTATTTATACTAAGAAGACTATTTAAACACTATTTAAACATTTTAAAAATTAAAATTATGAAATTAACATTTTCTTTATTTGCTGTCTGTGTTACTTTAATCATATTCTCTTTTACTAAACCAATGCAAGACGAGTCTACTTATGTAAATAACTATATAAAATATAGTGTTGAAAGAGACGGCTCATCTGCTAAACTTACTTTAGATTTAGTAAACATAGAACAATATGATGAGTTGTATTTAAGAAGAAGCGATAATCCAACAGATAATTTTAGACAGGTTAGGTATTTAAAGAAAAATGAAATTGCAGATCTTTCTAGAGAAAAAATTATTGTAGATAAATATCCTCTGCCTGGAAATGCAGATGCCTACTATAAATTAGTAGCAATAGATTCAAAAGGTATTTATAAGTTATTTCCTTGTGTAAAATTAAGCAAGTATTAATTTTAGCTAAGCTTTATTTAAATATACTGTTTGAGAAGGAAATGCAAATGAAACACCAATTTCTTTTGCCATTGCTAAAATTTCTAAAAGTAATTCCTGCTTACAGTTCAATTCTAAATCAAAAGCATTTACCTTAAAAAATATACTTACATAAATATCTAAACTAGAAGCACTCATATTGTTAAACTTTATTAGACATTTATTTCCTAGTGTATATTTATGGTTTTCAACTATTTGGCTTACATTTTCAACAAACAATTTAATTTTTTCTGGTGGCGTATCATATTCCAAACCCAGCGATGTGCGCCATCTTCTATATACACGCAGACCATAATTATCTATAGTTAAATTAGATAAAATTCCATTTGGAATATATGCCAAAGATTGGTTTGCGGTTCTTATTCTTGTAGCACGTATTCCTACTTCTTCTACTGTACCTTCAATATTGTCTACCAAAATGTAGTCGTCTATTTCAAAAGGTCTATCTAGCAATATATTCAAAGATCCTATTACGTTTTGAACCGTATCTTTAGATGCCAAAGCCAATGCCAAACCACCAATAGACAAACCTGCTAACATTGCAGTAACATTAATGTTTAGTGAGCTTAAAATGTATAAAAAACCAATAGAATAAATTAAAAACTTGACAATTTTACTTAACAAAGGTAGTAGCTGGTTGTCTAGTTTTGTTTTGGTTTTACTTGCTGCTTTTTCTAAATAAAATAGTATTATTTTAAAAAAGTTGCTACAAAATAGTGTAATAAAACTTATAAAAAATATCTTGCCGATTACGATTAATGTAGAACCTGCTTTAAGTGGCAATTTCAAAGAAGGAATTAAAGAAATAATAAACCAAAAAACGGTTACTAAAGCAAAAGATTTAAGCAATCTACTTATTATTTTTTCATCTGGAAGTGTCTTAAAAAACCGTTTAAAAACATTTCTAAAAATTAAAAGTCCTATAAGTTTTGCTAAAAAATATATTAGAAAAGCAGCACCAATAATAAATAAAAATGAAATCCATTGCCATTGTTGAATTCCTAAATACTTAGTATTGCTAAAATTGCTTGTAAAAAAATTATCTATAAAAACGGCCCAAGCCGGGTAAACTTGTGCATGTAATTCGTTGATGTTTGCAATAGTAGTTCTTGAATAAAACCAAGAGTCACCTATTTTTTCAAGATAAATAAGCCTTTCCTGATTGCTGAGGTAATAAATATTCTTTTTTGAAAGACTATCTTTGAAATTAGCTTCGTCAGGAAGCGCATTCATATCTATAAGAATTCCTTTACCATCTAAAACTTTTTTAATTTTTATAGCATAATCTTGTTTTTTCTTCAAATCATATTCTCCAGAAATAGCCGTAGCACTAATTTTAGGATTATAACTATCTTCTTGTAAGTTATATAAATGAGTGTATATAGTGCTATAAGGTGTTTTTAATGCAGAAATACTATCGTATGTTTCTGGCACTATTTTTTGCTGTGCGTTTATATTTACTGCAAAAAAAGCAAACATCAATACAAATAAAAACCTAATCATTAAATACATATAAAACCTCTTTAAAATCTATAATTTTGTTGTTTCTAACCATTATTCCTTCTTCTTCTAGCAATTCTTCCATTTTTTCTGGATATTCGAAGTGGTTTTTGCCAGTAAGTAAGCCATTTCTATTTACTACTCTATGTGCAGGAACGGGTGGAAAAGCTGCGTGACTTCCATTCATAGCCCAGCCAACCATTCTTGCAGCTTTTGGCGATCCTATTTTTGCTGCAATTGCTCCATAAGTACTTACTTTACCATAAGGAATTTCTCTAGCGGCATCATATACTTTTTCAAAAAAACCTGTATTGTCTTTTTTAGCCATAAACTATTTTTAGTTTAAAGAAAATTGAACATAGTTTATTTTTCTGCCGTCTGCAATATGTTGTTTTTCATAAAAAGTTTGAATTTCTGTTAACAGCTCATTTTCATATCCTGTTTTATAAATGTCTCTTTCCATAATATAAACAGGCAGTTTTTGTTCTGCTATCATTTCTAAAGTATAGTCAAATAGTAATTCGCTATCGGTTTTTACATTTATTATACAGTCTTTTTTACAAATTTTTCTGTAAACATCTAAAAAGAAAGGCGAAGTTAATCTGTGTTTTGCGTGTCTATCTTTTGGAAAAGGGTCCGAAAAAACAATCCACATTTCAGAAACTTCTTCTGCTGCAAAAAATTCTGGTAATAGTTCTATTCTCGTTCTTAAAAAAGCTGCATTTTCTTGTTCGGCAGTAAGACATTTTTTGGCTCCATCGTGTATTCTTGCACCTTTTATATCTACGCCTATAAAATTTCTTTTAGGAAAGCGTGCAGATAGTGCTACGGTATATTCGCCTTTGCCACAAGCAAGCTCTAGTGTTATAGGCTGGTTTTTTTTGAAATGTATTTCATTCCATTTGCCTTTTAAATCTACAATTTCGTTTTTGTTATTTTTTAGCTCAGGAACTTTAAAATCAAAATTTTGATACACATTAGAAAATGTACTCATTTCATCGAACCTGCGTTGTTTATCTTTACCTGCCATTTTATCTAAAAATTTGTGCAAAGATATTTAAACTAAGTTAGCTATTAAATTCTAAAGGCTTAAAGTTTTTAGCTTTACTCTTCTACTGCAAAACCTGCTTCTTTGTATTGTTTTTCTATATTGGTGTACATTATTTCCACCATTTTTTCGGTATTGTATTCTGCTTGCCAGTTCCAATCTTTTTTTGCGGGTAAATCGTTAATTAGCTTTGGCCAACTATCTGCAATACTTTGCCTAAAATCTGGACTGTAGTTTATAGTAAAATCTTTATTGTATTTTGCTTTTATTAATGCTGCAATTTCTTCTGGGCTAAAACTTTCGCTGGCTAAATTGTAGCTTGTTCTTAATTTTATGGCTTCTTTTGGCGCGTCCATAATATCTAAAGTTGCTTTTATGGCATCTTGCATTAAAATCATGGGCAACTTAGTGTCTTTATTTAAAAAACAGTTGTAGCTATTGTTTTTTACTGCTTCATGAAAAATTTCTACCGCCCAGTCTGTAGTGCCACCACCAGGTAAAGAACTGTAACCAATAATTCCTGGGTAACGAATAGAACGTACATCTACACCATGTTTTTCATAGTAATATTTGTGCCATAGTTCGTCTGCTACCTTTGAAATTCCGTAAACAGAACTAGGGTTTAAAGGCGAGTCTTGAACAGTATTTTCTTTATTTATTCCAGAACCAAAAACAGCAATAGAACTTGGAGCAAAAATTTTATCTAACTTATAAATTTTTGCAGCTTCTAAAACATAAATCAAACCTTCGGTATTTATACGCCAAGCAATCTGTGGCTTTTGTTCTGCCACTCCAGATAACAATGCCGCTAAATGGTAAATTTGAGTTATTTCAAATTTTTCAACAACTGAAAACAATTTGTCTCTATCTAAAACGTCAAGATTTATTTGATTTTTAGTAAAATCTTCTTCCAATTTTATATCTGAACAAAAAATATTTTCAGCACCAAATTTCTGAGAAAGTTTCTTTTTTAAAACAGATCCAATTTGACCATTTACTCCTGTAATTAATATTCTAGTAGGTTTCATTTATGTGGTTTGGTTTATGGTATAAAAGTAGTAAAATTTTGAAATAAAAAAACTTATGCCACTACTTCTACAAAGTTTCTATTGGTTTCATAAAGTCTTATTTTTAAGTCAAATTTTGAATCTAATTTATTTTTTACCAATTTATAAATTACCACAGCAATATTTTCTGCGGTTGGGTTTAATTCAAAAAATTCTTCACAATCTTCATTAAGATTTTTATGGTCAAAACGGTCGTGAACTTCTTTTTTAAGTATTTCTTTTAATATTTTTAAGTCTATTACAAAGCCAGTTTCAGGATCAATTGGTCCTGAAACGTGCGCTTCTACTTCGTAATTGTGTCCGTGAAAGTTTGGATTGTTACATAAGCCAAAAACAGTATCATTTTTTTCCATGCTCCAATCTTTTCTATACAACCTATGTGCAGCGTTGAAATGTGCTTTTCTTATTACTGTAATTTTCATAAAACAAAGGTAAACAATATTAAAAGCTATATCAAGAAAAAAACAAGATTACATAAATTCAGTATTGCAAGCACGCCAGAGCGTGAGAAGTAATCTGTTCAGAATTTCACCGTCATTACGAGCACGCCAGAGCGTGAGCAGTAATCTGTTAGTTTTGTACACCATTTCGGTAATTGACAAAAGATTGCCGCAGTCGTGCCTCTTTCGCAATGACGGTTCTTAATGAACAAGGGTGTTTGGAACACGAATTCTCATCACTTACCGTCATTACGAAAACTCC
>CAKZQD010000170.1 GCA_937139485.1 uncultured Bacteroidota bacterium
TCAAAGGAATGAAGCTACTTGTAATTTATGTCTGCATTTTTTATAATTGTATTCATTTGCAAAAGATTTATTTTTACTATCATTGTATTTATATGAACATTAATAAAAAACTGGATAATCTTTTACGAAAACAAGGCTATCAAAAAATTCCTTTAGTCACTTATAGGTCTGGGCATATTGTTTTTGATTTGGTTTTGAATGATTACCCTGCTTTGTTTCTTTTAGATACTGGCGCAAGTGGTACTATTTTAACAAATGATAGTATAGAAAAATTTTCTTTAGAGATGCAAGATACCGAAGAGTCTGGTACTGGTGCTGGTTCTACTGGCTTAAAATTGCAACAGGCTGTTGGAAATAAATTGGCTTTTGGTGATAAAATTATTGCTGATATGGATTTGTTTGTAATGGACTTAACACATGTAAATAATTCTTTTGTAGAACTAAAACACCAAACTATTGATGGTGTTTTGGGTGCCGATATACTCATAAATTATGACTGTGTATTGGATTATAAAGGGATGAATTTTTATATTAAGCTGTAAATTCTTTTTGTTTTTGTGAGGCTTTTACATTGTTTTGTAAAAACTACAATACTTCTTTTGAACAACTGTAAAAAATATTGATAATAAATAAAAATTCTTTCTCTAATAATAATGAAATTTGCAGTAGAAAGAAATGTTTTGTTTAGAATATTTGTATTGTTTAATTTTTTTTAGAAATTTTTATTTCTTGAACTTGCGTTTACTCGTATACCAAGGCTAAACCAGGTACTGTTTCTATCTTGGCTATCTATAGTACTGTTTAATGATCTGTAACCAAGTTTTGCTACACCAAACATATTGTGCCAAAACTGGTAGGTAATTCTTAGGTCTATATTTTGAATATTGTGCTTGTTTCCTTGTAGCCATTTGTTACCAAATTCGTTTTCTACTGTTTTGGGGTCTGTGCCTTCGAATATGTCTGAGCCATAATGTGTAAGGCTGCCGTCTAAGTTTAATGAGTCGGCACCTACTACTGCGTTGATATATTTTAATGAGATATTTAAATTTGGTAATTGAACTGGCTGGTAATTTATGGCTGCTACTATTTCTCTAAAATTTGCGCCTAGTGGGTGTGCAAGTTCTTGGTTGTAATGTGTAAAATTTGCTATTTGAAGTGCATTTCCTGCTGCATCGTTTTTTGAGTTGTGAGAATATGTAAACGGCATTACCATATTGTATTCTAGTTGTAAATCTAGGTTGGGAATATTGGCTACGTCTATATATTTAAGTCCTTGTTGTAGTCCCCATTTATTGCCCCACCAACCATTTTTGGCTCTAATTTGAGTGAAGTTAAATTCGTCTATTATAAACTGTCCGTAAAGTTGAAAATGTCTTAAAAAATTTGCTTTATAGTCGAATCCTATTACTGAATTGTCTGGGCTACCAAGGTTTTGTTCTATGCTTCTATAAAATATTATTGGTATTAAATAATGCCATTCGAACTGATTGCTTCTGGTTAAAGAAACGCCTTCGAAAACACCAACATCTAGCCATTTAAATACATTGAAGTTTAAGTGATGGTAAACGGCATATTTCTTATCTAAGAGTCTATCTGCTCCTCTTTTGTATTGTCCTATCATTTCGCCCCAGATAGATTGGTAATTTATTTTCCAAATACGTAAATTGGTTTTTAGAAATAAAAAAGGGGCAGCATTGTCTGATAAAAAGAGTGAACGATAACCGTTTCCAATAAACTGCTTGTCGTAACCGAATTGTACATCTATATATTTAAATACATTGAAAGCTACGTAGCCTCTTGCTCTAAAAAAATCTTGTCCATCGTCTTTAAATTCTTTGTAATATGCTTCTCCTGGGTTGTTTTGGTATGGGCCTTTTATTTGTTCGTCTCGCATAAAGCTAGGCAAACGCTGCTGATTGTCTGTAAGAAATGTGTAAAGTGTTAGTTTTTTTAGTAAAGTGGCTCTCAATTCAAAGCCTTTTGAACTCATATAAACTGGTTTTCCTCCAAATTCAGTTCCATAATCGAAATCTACTACTGGATTTACTTTTAAATTGAAATGCTTTACATCTGCATGTAAAAAAGATGCTTTTTCTCTATAAAAAATCTTTAGTAAAGGTTTATTTACTGTGCTAAAAGAGTCTACCCATTCTGAATTGTCGTGCAGTAAGTATTCTAAATTTCTGAGGTCTGCTTTCTTTACTTCAATGTTTGAATTGTACATTGTTTCAGCAAAGTTTGCAACTAGTTTTCTGTTGTAAGGTCTTACGCTAGAATGTGCTATTGGTAGAATTTTATTGTATTTAATGTCGAATCTATCTACTATTCTGTAAGTTTCGGTGTTTAAAGGTACAAACGCACCTTGAGCATTTGCCAACTGTATACCAAACAAGCAAAATAAAAGGATAAAGTATTTCATAGCAATATATTAGACTGTAAATATAAGCATAATATGTATTGCTTTTAACGGAAATTAACTAAGCAAGCAAAGGATTTAATATGTTTTAAAAATATGACTCTAAAACTTTTAACATTTCTCTGCGAACGCTGCTTTTGCTTCCTGTATAATTGTTTACTAAAAATACAAATGCTATTTGTTCGTTTTTGCTATTTTTGAAATATCCAGCATAGTTTAAAACGCCATCTGCAGAGCCGCTTTTTCCTATTAGTTTTCCTTTTGTTTTTTCTGAACTAAAGTATTTCATGGTTCCCGATATGCCAGAAACTCCAAGGCTGTTTTTAAAGTTTATATTGTTTTCATTGTTTTTTAAAAGCATCATTAGAAAATTTGAACTCATTAAATTTTTTCTTGACAGCCCTGAGCCGTCATAAAAACTTAATTTTTGGCTTGAATATAAAGCTTCAATTGCTTTTAAACCATTTGCTGTTGAACCGTATCCATATTTTTCTAAACCAATAGTTTTTAGCAATGCTTCTGCATAAAGATTGTTGCTATTTTGATTTGTGACTGTGATAATTTTTTGCAATTCTTGACTCATATATTCTTTACTTGCAAATATATTTTCTGAACTTATATTGTCATTAAAAACAAAGTCGATTTTTTCTTTTTGAAGCTTTTTGATAAGCATATTTTTAAACAACTGTGCAGGATTATCTATTGCACCTTTTATAGTAAAAGTTCCTGCTCCTGGTGGAATGCTTCCAACAATTTTTCTTTCTTTAGAAAAAGGCATTCCAAGTATATACGCCTTATCTCTTTTGCCTTTTGAAACTAATTGATTATCGAATTTTAGGTGTTCCATTTTTGGAGAAGTTGCTAATATTTTTGGCGTTTTGCCTTCGTCTCTTTGAGCAAACGTAAGTCTGTAGGTGTTTTCGATAAAATTAAAACCAAAAGCTGGCGAGCCATAATAATTGGCTACATCTTCTATCAACCAAGATTTTTCGGCATTTAAACAAAAACTTTGTTGGTTTACAGTAATATAGCCTTCTAATGTATTGATGTTTTTTTCTTTCAAAAAAGTGTAAACAAAGTCTATAAACTTTTCGTTTAAAGATGGGTCGCCGCTTGCTTCTATTTCTATAACGCCTTTAAATGTTTGGTTTGTTAATGTGCCTTTTAAATTTACTTTGGTTTTATACCTAAAATCTGCACCGAGTATTTTAAGAGCCGCAGATGTGCTTATTAGTTTTTGTAATGAAGCTGGATAAAGCAGTTTTTCTGTTTGAAAATTTGTAATATTTTGTTGCGTACTTAAATTGTAAACCGCAAGACTTACTGTGGCAGGTTTTAGGTTTTCTTTGTTTAAAAAAGTATTTAAAACTTGCTGTGCTTGAAGTAAATTTATAGAAAGTATAAAAAGTAAAACTAGTTTTTTCACTTAGTTGTTTTATAAAGATGAAATTTGTACTGTATATGACTACTTTTGTAGTAAACAATAACAAATATAAAAATGAAAAACCTAATCTTATTATTTGCAGTAAGTTTCTTTTTATGCTCTTGTGAAGAAATTAAGCCCAAACTAGAATCTATAGTGCTAAGCGGAAAAATAAAAAACTATGGAGATAGTACTATAAAACTGGTTCAAAATAAATATGAACAAGAAATTGTAGTAAATGCCGAAGGAAATTTTTTAGACACTATTTACGATTTTGAGGCTGGCTACTTTAAACTGGTAATTGGTAAAGAATACACCAATTTATTTTTAAAAAATGGTAGCAATATTGCTCTTACAGTAAATGCTGACGCTGTAGATGAAACTATTAAATACAATGGTATTGGAGCAAATGAGAATAACTTTTTAGCACAAAAAACAAAACAAGCTGGCGATTTTAATTATTGGCATTTTAGTAAAAACGAAGAAGCCGTTTTTAAAGCAAAAGTAGATTCTTTTACAAATTTCAACATTCAATTTTTGGAAGAATACAAACAAATGATTCCAGAGTTTGACAAAGGTTTTTATAAGCTTGAACTAAACAACAACTTATATTTTGGTGCTTTTTTAAAAGAAAAATTTAAGCAAGTACATTCATACTACACAAAGAATGATTCCTTTGAGGTTTCGGATAATTTTTATTCTTATAGAAAAAATATTCCTTTAGAAAATAAAGAAGCACTTAATACAAAATATTATGCTGATTATGTGTTGGCAAATGTAGAAAATAATATAGTCGAAAACGACACTACAGAAGAAGCTTTTGAAGCTTTACGAATAATAAACAGAAGTTTTCAAGACAATGAATTGAAGAAAGAATTTATTTATAGAAGTGCCAAAAAGGAATTAAAAAAAGTAAAAAAACTTGATGAATATTGGACTTTAGTTTCTTTTATGGTTACAAATAAAACGCATTTAAAGGAGTTAAAAAAAGACTTTAGAAAAATTAGTAAAATTCAAGTTGGAAAAAAATCGCCACAAACGGCTTTTAAAGATAAAGAAGGTAATGAACACAAACTGGCTGATTTTATAGGCAAATACATTTACATAGATATGTGGGCGCAATGGTGCGCACCTTGCAAAGCAGAAGCACCTTTTTTAAAAAAACTTGAAGAAAAATATGCAGAAAATGACATCGTTTTTCTTAAAATATCATTAGATGAAGACCAAGAAGCTTGGAAAAATTACATTGTAGAAAATAATGCCACAAAAAACGCTTTTATATTAGATAAAAATTTTGATTCTGAATTTGTTGAGGCTTATTTAATTACCAGTATTCCTAGATTTATACTTTTAGATAAGGAATTAAAAATCATAGATGCCGATGCAAAAAGACCATCAAATAATGAAATTGAAAAACAATTAGATGATTTATTGAACGTTTAAACTTAAAAATGACATTGTAAGGACTTTTCTAAAACATTAAAAGTTTTAAAAAGTATAACTTTGCCTACTAAATAATACCAATGAAAAGTATATTATCTCTTGTATTTTGTTTAATAATTTTTGGATTAAGTGCTCAAAAGAAAGATGATCCAGTAGTTTTTGATAACGCTATAATAATTTCTCCAAATTATAGTTTTCAATTACCAATGAGCGATATGTTTCATAGCTATGGTTTTAACCACAATATAGGTATGGAAGCAGCTTATAAATTTGGTGCAAACTGGTATGCTGGCGTAGAAGGAAATTTTATTTTTGGAGCAAAAGTAAAAGAC
This sequence comes from uncultured Bacteroidota bacterium, assembly GCA_937139485.1. Classification (GTDB taxonomy): domain Bacteria; phylum Bacteroidota; class Bacteroidia; order Chitinophagales; family UBA8649; genus CAKZQD01. Next base: position 5,615 of record CAKZQD010000170.1, read on the forward strand.
AGGTCTATTTTAAATGATATTCTAACACCAAACGGTTTTTTAATAGGTGCAGATGGAAGTTTAGAAAACGTAAATTTTTCTCAAAGAGGAATGGTAATAACAGCAAAATTTGGAAAATCATTTTTCTTTAGTCCAAAACAAGCAAATTCTGGTTTATTATTAAAGTTTGGAATTGGATATATGGATCATAAAACGTTTTTAGATGTTAATGAAAAAAATGTTCCCCAACTTACTAAAGAAATAAAAAAAGGTTATGATAGATTTACAAACGGTATTGCTTTAACTCAGTATGTTGGTTTAATAAAACTACAAAGAAAAGGCTATTTAAACTTATCTTTTGGAGTAGAATTAACTGAAGGAATTACACAAAATAGAAGACCATTTGACTTTGCAACAGGAAAAACGCTAAATAAACTACGTATAGATTTACTGGTAGGTTTTAAGTTTAATTGGATATTGCCAGTTTGGAATGGTCAAAATAGTAAAGCTGAATATTATTACTATTAAATAAAATAATCTTTATTCTACTCAACAATTCCGCAAACTAAAAATGTTTATTCAAAAAGCAATATACAATATTTCTATTCGAGCATATTATATAGTTTTATGGATAGCTTCTTTTTTTAATAAAAAAGCAAAACTTTGGATTGATGGTAGAAAAATTAAAATTGAAAAAGTTGAAAATGCTGAATCTATATGGTTTCATTGTGCTTCATTAGGAGAATTTGAACAAGCAAGACCTTTACTAGAAAAACTTAAAAAAGACTATCCTCATTTTAAAATAGTTCTGACCTTCTTCTCTCCTTCTGGCTATGAAATTAGAAAAAATTATTCAGAAGCAGATTTTGTATATTATTTACCTTTAGATACCAAAAAAAAAGCAGAGGAGTTTATTAGAAAAATTAATCCAAAAATGGTATTTTTTATAAAGTATGAATTTTGGTTTAACTTCTTAGAGCAACTTCACATCAAAAAAATTAATACATATTTAGTTTCTGGTATTTTCAGAAGCAAACAAAGTTTTTTTAAACCATACGGAAAACTATTTAGAAAAATGCTCGATTTTTTTAGTCACCTTTTTGTTCAAAATGAAAACTCTTTACAGCTACTCAAATCTATAGATTTAAAAAATATAAGCCAAGCAAATGACACCCGTTTTGATAGAGTTGTAGCAATAAGAAACAAAGCAAAAACTTTTCCAGAAATTGAACAATTTGTAGAAAATAAACCTTGTATAGTACTAGGAAGTTCTTGGTTAGTAGACGATAAGTTATTTAAAAATTCATTAGAAACACTAAACAACTACAAACTCATTATTGCACCACACGATATAAATAATGAACGAATAAAAGAGGTGCAATCTTTATTTCCAAATTCTATTTTATACTCAGATATTAAAAAATATCGCCAAGAAAAAGTTTTAATCATAAATAATATGGGAATGCTTTCTTCTATATATCAGTACGGACAAATAGCTTATATTGGAGGTGGTTTTGGTGTAAGTATTCATAATATTTTAGAAGCAGCAGTTTATGGAATACCTGTACTTTTCGGACCAGCACATCACAAAATGAAAGAAGCAGCAGATTTAATTGCCAATAAAGGTGGTTTTGAAGTAAACAACTTAGGCGAACTAAAAACTATTCTTACAACTTTAAAAAATAAAGAAAAACTACAAAAAAGTAGTAATTCAGCATTTAAATATGTACAAGAGAACACCGGAGGAACAGAAAAAATACTTTCTTTCTTAAAAAAGGAAAAAATCATTCAAAAAATATAATAAAATCATTTATCTTTGCAGTCCTTTATAGGAAAACAAAAAATGTCAAGGTAGCTCAGTTGGTTAGAGCGCAGGATTCATAACCCTGAGGTCGGCGGTTCAACCCCGCCTCTTGATACTCAGAAAAGCAGAAATCTATTAAGGTTTCTGCTTTTTGTTTTAGTATTGTTTTTTCAACAAACAAGAAATTCATGACGAAAAAAGAAGTTACACAATTATCATACAAAATAGTGGGCTGCGCTATTAAAGTACATAAAGAACTTGGACCAGGGCTACTAGAATCAGTATATGAAAAATGCTTAAAACACGAATTAGAAACACAAGGCTTTAAAGTAAAACAACAAATTAATGTTCCAATATTTTATGGAGATATTGTAATAGAATCCAATTTACGTATAGACTTATTAGTAAACAACTGTGTTATAGTAGAACTAAAAGCAGTAGAGAAAGTTAATCCAGTATATGAAGCACAACTATTAACATATATGAGATTATTAGAAAAACCTCAAGGACTTTTAATAAATTTCTTTACAAATAACATTACCAAATCTGTAAAACCATTTGTAAATGAATATTTTAATATGTTAGATTAGTATCACATTACAAAATTAAAAAAACAAGTCAAAAAAAACTTAATGAACCTTAATACCTTAATGTTTAAAACAAAGCAAAAAAAAATACTAAAACAAAAAAGCAAATTCAAAAACAAGTCAAAAAAAACTTAATAAATCTTAATGCCTAAATGTTTAAAACAAAGAAAAAAAAACGCAAAAAAAATTAAAACAAAAAATCAAATTCAGAAAACAAGTAAAAAAAACTTAATAAATCTTAATGCCTTAATGTTTAAAACAAACTAACAAAAAAAACTTAATGAATCTTAATGCCTTAATGTTTAAAAAATAATAAAAACAGTAAACATTAAAAAATTTAGTTTATCTAAAAAAAACAACTTAATGCTAAAAAAAATAATATTTATGGGAACACCAGAATTCGCCGTTCCCTGTTTAGAAAAACTACTAGAAGCAGGCTATGACATTGTAGGAGTAATTACCGCACCAGACAAACCAGCAGGTAGAGGAAAAAAACTCAAAATGTCTGCAGTAAAAGAATTTGCTTTAAGTAAAAACTTAAATATTTTACAACCAACAAATCTAAAAAATGCAGATTTTCAAGCAGAACTAAAAGCCCTAGAAGCAGATATACAAGTAGTAGTAGCTTTTAGAATGCTACCAGAAGCAGTTTGGAATATGCCGCCTTTAGGTTCTATAAATCTTCACGCATCTTTGCTTCCAAATTATAGAGGTGCAGCACCAATTAATTGGGCAATAATTAATGGAGAAAAAGAAACCGGTGTAAGTACATTTTTCTTGCAGCATGAAATAGATACAGGAAAAATAATATTTAGAGAAAAAGTAGCAATCAAAGAAGATGATTACCTAGATGTTATCTATGAAAAACTGATGACAGTTGGAGCTCAGCTCATTGTAAAAACTGTAAACGCAGTAAACTCAGGAGAATATCCACAAGAAGCACAAGACCATATTACAGATATAAAACACGCACCAAAAATCTTCAAAGAAACTTGTAAAATAGATTGGAATAAAGACGTTTCAGATGTTTATAATCACATAAGAGGTTTGAGCCCTTACCCTGCGGCTTGGACACATTTTGATGAAAAAACTTTTAAAATATTTAAAGCAAAAAAGCATATTTCAACACATAATAACCAAAATGGATTTGTAGAACTAACTAAAGAAAGTATAAATTTCTATTGTAAAAACGGATTTATAGAAGTTACCGAAATGCAAATACAAGGAAAAAAGAGAATGAAAACTGCTGACTTTTTAAGAGGTTATAAAGCTTCTTAGATTTTGTAATAAAGCACTGAATTGAGAAGAAACCGTCATTGCGATGAGGAACGAAGAAGCAATCTTTAAGTGATTTAGCTTGATTTTCTTTTCAAAGTCTTTGTACAAACAGATTGCTTCTGAAACAGAAAAAGTTTCATCGCAATGACGATTTGAGCTCTAATTACCAATCAACAACAAAGCATTTCTCAAATTCAGTGTCAGATTTTTTTATCCAAACTAAAGGATTTTTACAATCTTTAAAATGAAGCAAAATACTTTGCAAAACAATCTCAAAAGAAAACCAAACTTCACCATTTTTTGGCTCTACTAACCAATCTTGTTTTTCTGGAATAAAATATTCATATTGGTGATACTTTTCTGATAAAAAATCAAAATTGTAACCATTATTATGCTTGTTTTTTGGGTGTAAAGATTTACTCATTTTAAATCATCTATTTTACTATTTTTGCTGTTATGTTTACAAATACTTCAACATTTACAAAAGTACTACTAAAAGCGACTGTAAAAATAACAATTGCAGGTTTTTTAATTGGTTTTTTACATCAATACGATTGGTTAGTGGCTCTAATTTTATTTATTAAAATAGCAGTTGAAGTATACAATAGAGTTTTTAAAAACAAAAACTACTTGTTTTTAGTAGGTGTAATTTTAACTTGTATTGCTGGATTAATTGGTGAATACTGGGGTGTTTCTAATGGTTTTTGGGAATATCATGATGTAAATAGAAACCTACCTCTTTGGTTACCTTTTGCGTGGATGCTTGCTTTTAGTTTTTTGTATAAATTAGAAGTTAGAACTATTCCTTTACTTAAAGACAAATCATTAAGAATTTCTGATGTTTGTTATGAAATTGGGTATGAAGACCAATCTGCTTTTTCAAGGGCATTTAAAAAACGTTATGGTTATGCACCTAGCGATCTTCGAAAAAAGGCCTTAAACAAGGATAAATAATAACTAAAACGAAGCCTTTTTCATTAAATCCCTTAGAGACAACAGCTTATCCTTTACAAATAAATATTA
>CAKZQD010000171.1 GCA_937139485.1 uncultured Bacteroidota bacterium
TTTTTCTTGTGAAAGGCTGGCTGTATCATTCTCCGATGTGTGCGCCAAAACTCCCCATTCGAAGTCAATAACCCTTGACCAATATATTTGGCCAAATCTTTGGTTTGTAAGGATGATTTATAATATCTAAAAAAACTGGTACTAAAACAGTTCCTATTAAAACAAGTAGGAAGTATAATGGCCAAATTCTTAGTGTTCGTCTTATATAAAAAGCCTTGATTTTAATAGTATTTGTTTGCTTTAGTTCTTTTAACAATAAATAAGATATTAAAAAACCACTAAGTACGAAGAAAAAGCTAACAGCTATACCTCCATTTCTAAAAAATGAATATTCTTTAAGATTAAATAATTCATTTTTTAACCTAATTTGTTCAGCGTGATGAATAACAACTAAATATGCTGCAATGAATCTTAATGCATTTAAGCCTTTAAAGTATTTAATATTTTTATACATGTAAATTTATTAACTAAGAATTTCTCTTATAATTTTATAATGATGATAACTATGCACTTTTAAAAAGCGTTTTGAAGTTTTCAAATTTAATAAACCAAAAATAGGATGCTTGAAATTACTGTTTTCAGGTAAATTTTCTATTCGTTTCAATAAACTTTTTGCATCAGCGATAGCTTGTGTCAAAGTTTCTTTTGCAGGCATATCATATTCTGGTCTTACACCTTTTGGTGCTTTTACTTTTCCTCTAGGAAAATAATTTATAGGAAGTGTAGTAGATCTATAAAAATTAAATTTCCATTGATAATCATCAGGGTCAGATTTTATTAAAACCTTACAAACATTATTTATCACTTTTAAACTATGGTCTATTTGCCAAGCAACAGTTGAGTTTGAAACATTAGGATTTGTTTTGTCAAAGTTTTCTATATTTTTTTCGAAGTATAAAACGAGTTTGGTTAAAGTCATAATTTATTTTAGTAATGTTACATTTCCTTTTAAGAAATAATCTTCTCCATTTGGGCAAACACCTTCGCAGTACCAGCCATAAACATTTGGTGTCATTGCTTCGCCTTTAAATGTTCCGTCCCAGCCTTGTGTTTTGTCATTGGTTTCAAATACTTTATTTCCCCAGCGGTCGTAAACTGCAAAGTAAAAATTTTCTATATTTACTAAAGTAGTTCTAACTTTAAAAACATCATTATTGCCATCACTATTTGGCGAAAAAGCATTTGGTACATAAAATTTACCTTCTAAACAATCTGGTATAACTACATAAACAGTTACTGAATCTCGTTTTGGGCAAGTACCATTATGTACTCTGACATTAAAAGTAGTAGTTTCTGTAATGTTTTCTGCCAAAGGATTTTCAATTTCTAATGTAGTAAAGTTTGAAGTAGTATCCCATAAATATGTAATAGCTTCATCTGAAACGGCAAGTAATTGTGAATTTTGACCTGTTTCTAAAGAGTCTGGATCTGCAAATACTTCTAAATCTGGTAAATCATCTATTGTCAATAAATTTACTGTTTCAATAGCTGTACAAGCTTCTGCTGTAGTTACAAAAACGCTTACTGTTTGCTGACTATTTGCGGCATATATAGTAGCAATACTATTTCCTTGACCTGCTACAACCACTTCTTCAGGACTCCAAACATACAAAGCACCTGGTATTCCAGTAGCTCTTAAATCTATATTTGTTTCCAAGCAAATACTATCAAATGGTTCAATATCAATAGCTATACTTTCTAGTTTTACACTTTGAACTAAAGTATCTGTACAGTTGCCATTAGATAAAATTAATTGATACGTTGTATCTACTGGAGTACTAGAAAATGGATTTGCAATATTTGTATTACTTAAAAAATAATCTGGTGTCCAATTATAAGTTATATTGCTATTTGATGATGGCGTAATTCCAATTTGAACAGAACTTCCTGTACAAAGAGCAGCATCATCAAGTGTAGAAAAACCATTGCCAATTATAGTAAGTTGTTTTGAAACCGAATCCATAAAATTACAACTTTGCGTATCTATAGCTAGTAACATAATTTCATAAACTCCAGATATGTTAAAAGTGTAATCTAAATCATAAGTATTAAAAGTATCACTATCTATTATCCATAAAAATTCAGCTTGCGAAGTGTCATTAAATGCTGTTTGACTTTGGTTGATAAAATTTACAGTTAAAGGAGCACAATCTGTGGGAGGAATTGAAAAATCTGCAATTACAGATGGCGGAGAAAAAGCATATTTTACAACACCTAAATTGCAGTTTGGACTATTGTTAGACCAATCACCGATAGAATCTGTAGGTACAGTTGGAAAGTCTTGATTTCCTCCACAACCTGCACAAACGGCTTGATATACAATTCCTTTTTTATCAAATCTACTGGTGCCTCCGTCTACATGTTCTCGGCTAAACTGCCCACCAAAAAAAGAAGCATAAAGTAAACTAGAAGCATCGTCTTGAAGCACCATAAAGTAAAAATCTTGATTGTCTGTGGTGTTATCAACAGCATCTGCAGTTACATCTAAACCACTTGTGCCACTTAGTTGTGCATCTGTTCCCCAACCCCAACCAGAAAGAAAAACTCTATTACAAACATCAACTAAAAAAGCAGTAGGAGAAATGTCTGGTATTCCAGATTCATCTCCAAATCTTGTAGCCCAAATAAGTGTGTCTACAGTTGGGTTAAATTTTGCCAACATTTGCCCTCCATTTGCTTTGTTATATATAGCGTTTGAAATTAATTCATCTGCGGGAGCAATTGTTTGCCCAAAAATATGAACTTCGTCTAAATCGTTTAATTCTACAAAATAAATTTGATCGTAACTACTAGATCCATAATAAGTACTAGAAAATAAACCCGAACCAGAGTTGTGTATTCTAGTAATAAAACCATCTGAACTTCCTCCAGCAAAATTGCCTTCAAAAGCATTGCTTACAGGAAAATCATTTGAATGTGTTCCACCTGCTAATACAAGATTATAGTCGCTATCAAAATCTAATGAATAAGCTGCATCATCACTTTGACCTCCTAAATAAGAACTCCATAGAATGTTTGTTAAGTTTTCATCCATTTTTATTATTAAAGCATCTAAACCACCAGCATTTGCAGTTTGAAAAGGGTTTGTATGTGGAAAATCTGTAGATTCGGTACAGCTTACTACAAAGCAATTATCGTCTTCGTCTATTAAAATTTCTCCTCTAATTTCATCGGCATAGTTGTACTTTAAAAAAGTAGAAGCATTTAGGCCATCGTTTCCAGTTCCGCCTAAAAAAGTAGAAGAAATTAAATTTGTTCCTGTGGGCGAAAATCTAGCTACTACCAAATCTGAACCATTGTCATAAGCAACAGCCAAACCTGGAAAAGTAATTGATGGCCCACCAAAAAATATTTCGCTTACTGCGGTAGAAAATGTATCTATTGGAAAATTTGGAGAACTTGTAGTGCCCAGTAAATATAATTCGTCTCTACTATTTACTACAAGGCTATGTGGCAAATCTGTTGCAGAACCTCCTAAATATGTAGAAAATATTCTTTGCAGACCATCATCAGAATATTTTACAATTCCAATATCGGTATTTGCACCATTAAAACTAATATCAAACGCTCCGGGAGTGGTTATATAACCTATTCCAAAAACACTTCCTGCGCCATAAGCATTTTCTTCAGAATCATAAGTAGCTGTGTAGCCAAAATTATCTGCAAATGAACCAGAATATCTCGAAAAAACTATGAATGGATCTATGATTAATGTTTCATCTTTATTGTAAGATTCTGGGAAATAAAATCTTACTTTTTCGTTTACTATTTCAAAGGCACATTTTACTTCATACTTTTCTTCATTAATTATTTGATATGCATAAGGTTTCAGTTCTATAATTTCGTTTACAGATGTCTTTACGTATAAGTTTTCGTTTTTTATAGAAAGTTCTTCAGCTCCTAAATAAGAAATATTTATTTGAGCAACATCTGCATTTGGTTTTACTATAAAGTCGTATTTGTAACCGTTTTCATTGCTATTTAGTTTAAAATTGATTCCATTATAAACTTCTTTATATGCTATTTCATTAAAAGCAGGTACTTTGCTTGCCCACTTTTCAGGGTTATTACCTAAGTAATAATTAAAGTATTCACTAATTTTTTTGTTTGTAGAGATTCCATTTTCAAAACTTGCATTATTTAATTTCATTTTTAAGCAATGTGCTTTTATAACTCTATCTAATGCTGTGTGATAATGCTGTACTTTATGATGTTCGTCAATATGTTTTGAAACATCTTCTAAGTCATAGAAATTGTAATTCAAAGCTGCATTTTCTATATATAGTTTCCCGCTATGAAAATCAGATTTAAACAAAATATTATTATCCCATTGTCCTTGGTTTTCAATAAAAGCAGACTGAGATTTTAAACTCATTTGAAAAACTACAATAAAAAATAGTGTAAAAAACTTACTATAAGAAAAATTCATTTTTTAAAAATACAGATTCTAAATTTAATAAACACATTTCTAAGTTATATTTTAATCAAATAACAATTTCATGGCTTCGTCAACTTCTTGTACAGGCAATTTACATATCCTATTTTGGCATACATATATATAAGTATCTCCATCTACCAGTTTTCCTTCTAAAAGTGCTAAGCTTCCTTCATTATTACCGCCTAAATAAATAGCGTTTGGAATAAACCTTGACATCATTTCTTTTCGAAGTTTTTCATAGTCTTTACCTACTATTGCTATTTCGTTTGGTTTGTGCAAGTTCATATTTAACAACAAAGCCCAGTTTGAATAATAGGTTCCATATTGCCTTACATATTCCAACATATTGTTCAGCATTTTATCAGAAACATCTTTGTAGTCGTCCTTTACCATATAATCGCTTAGTAAAAATAATGCTTTTGCCATTGAAGAATTTGAAGAAGGAATTACATTGTCTTGAACTTCTTTTTTTCTTGTAATTAAAGCCTTATCTAAGTCAGATGTGTAGAAAAACATACTGCTTTCTTTATCGTAAAAATGTTCAAAAGTGTATTTTGTTAAATTGTCTGCTAATAATAGCCATTGTTCGTCAAAAGTAACTTCGTAAAGTGCTATAAATGCCTCTATTGTAAAACTATAATCGTCTAAAAAACCATTAATAGACGAAACCCCGTTTTTATAATTTCTAGTTATTCTAAAATCATCATCAATACAATTACTTTTTATAAATTCTGCATTTTTGATAGCAGTTTTTAAATAATTTTCATCTCCTAAATATCTATAGGCATCAATATAGCCTTTTAGCATTAGTGCATTCCAAGAAGTTAGTATTTTATCATCTAATCCTGGTCTAACTCTTTTACTTCTTGCTTCTAAAAGTTTTTTTCTTGCTTTTATTAATATTTCATCTATTTCTTTTACTGTAATATTATTTAGTTTAGCATATTTTTCTTTATCTTCTGTAGCATGTAATATGTTTTTGGCTTCCCAATTTCCAGAAGTTTTTACATTCCAATATTTTTTTAATAAAATAGCATCTTCGCCAAGTATTTTATCTAGTTCTTCTTCTTGCCATATATAAAACAGTCCTTCTTCGCCTTCGCTATCAGCATCTAAAGAAGAATAAAAACCATTTGATTTATCGGTCATTTCTCGTTCTATATAAGCCAAAGTTTCTCTAACTACACGAGCATAATTTTCTTCATTAATTAGTGCATAGGCTTTTGAATATGTTGAAACTAATTGTGCATTATCATAAAGCATTTTTTCAAAGTGAGGTACTTTCCATACTGCATCGGTAGCGTATCTAGCAAAGCCACCGCCTACTTGGTCATAAATACCACCCATCATCATTTTATCTAATGTGGTTCTTACGGCTTCTAGTTTTTTAGCTTCTTTGTTAAAGTAAAAATCTGTCATTAAATAATCATAGTTATAAGGCATAGGAAACTTTGGAGCTCCTTTTCTGCCACCATTTTTATAGTCTATCATACTTTGCCAATTTGCCCAAACGGCTTTAGCATCATCTGCTATAAAAATTGCTTCACTTTTATTTAAAGGAATATTTTCCTTTTCTATAATGCCTTCTGTTAATTGTTGTGCTTGCTCTAATGCTTGTACTTTATTGTTTTGGTAAAAGTCATCAAAATATTCGAGTACTTTTATCCACTCATTTTTTTTGGCATAAGTCATGGCATAAATTGGTCGCCCATCTGGAAGTGCTATAGCATTTAGTGGCCAGCCGCCACTATTGTTTATCAGTTGGCAGGCGTCCATATATATAGCATCTACATCTGGTCTTTCTTCTCTATCTACTTTTATACATATAAAATTTTCATTCATTACTTTTGCTGCTATACTATCTTCAAAACTTTCGTGTTCCATTACATGGCACCAATGGCAAGCAGCATAGCCAACAGAAATTAATAGTAGTTTATTTTCTTCTTTTGCTTTTTGAAGTGTTTCATCATTCCAAGCATGCCAGTTTACAGGGTTGTGTGCATGTTGAAGTAAATAAGGGCTTGTTTCATTAATTAATGCATTAGTGTATTTATGCTTTTCTACCTTGTTTTTTTTATTTTGTGCATTACATGAAGTAATTATTATGAAGAATGTAAAAGCAATAGTAGATAGAAGAATATTTTTCATCTGGTAAAGATAACCAAACAAATATTAGCACTAAATTGTAAATGTTAATATCCTTTATTTATGATTTACAATTATTTTTTTGCTCAAAGTTGAGGTGCTTTTTTCTGTTTCGAAATGCAGGAAATACAAACCACTTTTAAGTTCTTTTGTCGAAATTTGTTTAGCATTTTTTTTAGTTAAAAGCTTTTCCCCCAAAGCATTTATCAATCTTATAGTGTAAGTTTTTTCAAATTCAGATTGAATATTTATAATGCCAGTAGAAGGGTTTGGAAAAACTCTAAAGCCGTTTTTTGAAAAATTAGAAACATTATCAGTTATTTCAAATGCTATATTTCCAATATATAGGTTGTTTCCTCCTCCAGAAATGTTTTCAAACTTAAACCTTATTTTATCAAAATATAAGTTGGGTAAAAAATCTTCAAACTTTATTGATTTACTATTTTCTATTGTATTTGGAATAAATTCAGAACTACTATTAGCACCTAGTGCATTGCCAAAATAAGATTTTATAGGAAGCCAATGCGCTCCACAATCTATTGAATAATAAATGTTTAATGTATCTGTAAGATTATTTTTTTGCCTATATTCATAAGTAAAACTTAAAGCTTCTGTTGTGTAAAAATCGCTATTCATTTTAAAGTCAGTAGTAGTAAATGCGTCTTTATTTGTAGCTGTGTTGTTATAGTTGTTTATATAAAATACTTGCTTGCCGTTCAAGTTAAAATATTGCCATGTTAAATCATTGTTTGGGTTTTCTATAAAAATATTCTGCGGAGGAAAACTTGTTCCTTCAAATTCTGCAATAATAATTTCAGATAAGCCATCACCAGTATTTACGGTATTAAAACTTGTACTATCTGTATTGTTTATATTGTATTCGTTTGCTTCTAAACTATTAATTACAAACTTTACTTTATGAATTATATTTTGAAGGAAAATGTGGCTATGCTCAAACTGTACATAAGTTTCTTCATTTGGTTCTAAAAGCAAATCAAGTAACATTGTTTCTTCCAAAACATCATCTATATACATTTCAATATCAAATTCAGAAATAGATATGTTTCCAATATTCTTTATGTTTACAATTGGCAAAATTTGTTCTTGACAAACAGTTCCATTTGGTGAAACAATTTCTGTAATTACTAAATCTTTTACATTGCAAGCAGGCGAATATTGTAAGCTATCTCTAAAGCCATTCAAAACACTATGCATTCTTGTTTTTTGATCTTCGGTAAACATTAGCGAGCATTCGGCATCTGTATAGTCCATATAATTTATATACATATCATTGCTTCCACAAGAATTTGCAGCAACTGGGCAGTTAAAATACGCTCCACCTTGGTTTGGTGTATCAGCAATACCATCATCGCCATTGCAAGCTCCATTATCGTCTCCCCAAATATGAAATAAACCCAGCCAATGACCAATTTCGTGTATAGCAGTTCTTCCAACATTGCTAGCTAAATTATTACCTATTTTATCATAGTTTAAAACTATGCCATCTATAGAATCTGCTGTACTAGTTAAAGGTGGTGTAGCATAGCCGTTTACTTGGTTTGTTGCCAAAAAACCTGTAAAAGCTACTGACCATATATTTAAATAATGGTCTCTATTCCAAATAGTTGCAGGCTTTATAAAATCATTGATACTATCTTTATCATAAGCTGGCTCTGGGTAATAGTATCTATTTATACCAGTGGTAAAATTACCTTGTGGATCTATTTTTGCCAAGCAAAACTGAATTTCACTCTGAGCAAAAAATGCCTTAAACTCATTAGGAATAGAAGCAGAGTCGGCATTAATACCTGCAAAGTCTTCATTCATTCTTTCTAATTGTTTATGAATAGTTTGTTCGCTTATGTTTTCATTTACTCCTATATTGTTTTCATTATGAATAATATGAAAAACAACAGGAATAGTAATTGTATTTCCAGCTTTTGTCATAATAAAAGAACTGTTTTTTAAAGCAGTAATTTCATCTAAAACAAACTGAGGATTTACAGATTGGTTTATTTGATTCTCTAGCTCAATATGAGAAATACAAGGCGTTTGTGCCACAAGACCCACTAAAAAAAATATCAGAAAAAAAGAGATAATACTTGGCATCTCAATTATCAAGATAGTTCTGTTGAAGTCAATAATGTTTAGGGCTTTAGCCAAAACGCTCATTAGTTACTTTATCAACTGAAAAGATCCTTTTTCTATTTGCGTATTATTGTTTTCTAAAGAATGAAACTCTACCTGCCAAGTATAATTACCAATGGGCATTTTTTTGCCTTTGTAAGTACCATCCCAGCCTTTATTTATATCATTGGTTTCAAATAGTTTTTCGCCCCATCGGTTATAAATTGTGAAAACAATTCTTCCTGCTCCAAAAGATTTGAATTTAAATTCGTCATTCATACCATCTCCATTTGGCGAAAAGGCGGTAGGCGATACTACTAATGATTTTGGAATTACACAAACGGTCTGCAATTTACTATCGGTACAATTTCCTTCATTGCTCAAACTTAAAAAGATTTCAAAACTTCCAGTATCTTCATAAAAATGACTAATGTTTCCTTGATTTACATCATAGTTTAATGATTTACCATCTCCAAAAGACCAGTTTCCAGATGTTCCACCTATACTTTGATTTATTAAATAAACTTCTGGTTCTAATAAATTGACACACTCATCATTTGGCGAAACACTAAAATCTGCTAGTAACTGGCTGTATGCTGGTATTTCTATATATTCTTCTTTTTCGCAGTTGTTATTGTCTGTTACGATAACTTTATAAGCATAGCCTGCTAAAGCATTTATTGTATTTGTAGTAGTTATTGGGTCGTCATTCCACTTGTAAGCATAATTGGAATTTGGAGTCACATTTACCTTTGCAAAGCCATCTGTATCAAAACATTGTATATTACTTGTTTCAAAACTTAAATTAAAATCTTGCTGCAAATTTACTTCAAGGTTGGCTGTTGCTGCTTGGCTACAACCATCTTCCAAAGAAATGCTATAAACAGTGTTTGTATCTGCTTGTACAATGTTTTCAAAACTATTTCCTAAACCATGGTTCCAAGAAAAACTGTAGTTAAGTTCATTTCCTCCTGAGCCAGTTGCTCCAATTTTTATATAATCATCTATACATATAATGGTATCGGTAAAGTATGGTGTTATTTTTAATGTATCATCTATAGCAATACTTGCAGATGCACTCACCAAACATTCTCCTGTTCCAATTTCATAAGAAATATTAAAATTTCCTGTTCCTGCATCAAAAGGATTAAAAACACTATCATTTGTAGTGCCTACCCAGTTTCCATTTGCTGGCATTGCATTAATTACAAAATTAGTGTCTGCCAAACACCAAGAGTTTGGTAAGCCACTTACACTTACTACTGGCATAGCTGTAACACTTATATTTACATAATAATAGCAATTATCTGGTGTAATGTATTCTATGGTATGTATTCCTGCACCTGCTGTACTTGGCAAAAAAGAACCGCTTGTAGGATTCACAATTCCATTTCCACTCCAAAAACCTCCCGGTATACTTGTTGGAATATCAAAAATACTTTGTAAAATACATACCGAAGTATCATTCAAATTTGGATTTCCAAAAACAGTTATAAGCGTACTATCTGGGCAGCCATTTACTTCATAATATAAAGTATGTGTACCAGTTCCTGCTATGCTAGGGCTAAAAGTACCATTTGAACTTGTATTGGTAACACCGTTTCCACTCCAAGTTCCACTCCATGGTGTTCGTCCTGTATTTGTATTGTTTAATGTAAAGTCCGCATCATATTCGCAGAAAGAAGGCAATGGATTTACTGGAATATCGGTTTTTCTAACAAACATTCTCAATGAATCTGTACAACCATTTATGCTGTAATATATCCAAGATGTAAAATTGTTGCCGCCATTTGTTCCAGGGTCAAAAGTACCATTTATAGCATCTGTAATTCCAACACCAGACCATAAACCTCCGGGTGGAGAAGCACCTGTAATATTAAAAGGAGGATTACTCACACATCTTAATAAATCATTGCCAGCTTCAACATCAGAAACAGTTATTTTTAAAGTATCTACACAGTCACCATAAGTATATAATAAGCTATGCGTGCCAGCTCCAGCAGTTGTGGGATTAAATCTACACCAATACCAATTTGTTATAGCAGCTGGATTTGCTGGATAAGACCAAGCACCACCTTTAGGATTAAAACTAGGTTCGTAAATTCCATAATTGCTACAAATAGTATCATCGTTTTGAATTACAGGAGTTCCTACTGTTATATTTCTAGTTCTATCTGTACAAGGTGGGTTTGAATAAGTAATTGTATGTGTGCCAGTTCCAGCAACTACTGGGTCAAAAGTTCCCGCTACAGCATCAGTAATTCCTGTTCCAGAAAAAGTTCCTCCGGAATTATTATTACTAAAATTAAAAGCAGAACTTCCTGGGCAAAGCAAATAGTTTGAAGTCCAAAAATTCATTGGGTTTATGGTAATATCCATGGTGTTTTCGCAGCCATAATGATTAAAAGTAACTGTTTTAACTCCTGTTCCACACCAAAAAGGATGAAAAATTCCTTGAAGCGTATCATTTCCAAAGCAAGGCCCCGACCAATAACCAACATTTGGCGTTGCATCTAAATCTATAACTGGGTCTGTTTGGCACACCGTAAAATTTGCTGGCATGGTTACTGGTTGAATTACATAAACTGTTTTTGAAGCTGTTCCTGCTGGAGCACTTGTACCATCTGTTACTGTTACTTGATAGGTAGTAGTTGTAATTGGACATACATTATGTGGTCCGGCATTTGATGCCAATCCATTATTCCAAGCATAGTTGTAATTTCCGTCTCCATCTGAAGCTATTGCAGTTAAATCTGTACATTCTCCAAGGCAAATGGTGTCGTTAGCTAAAATTTCTGCTGAAATAGGGCAACCATCTACTGTAAAGTTTCCAAAAGAAGTTAAACTCCACATATTATTACAATCATCTGTAAAGTCAGCATCTAATTGTACTTGATAATTTCCATTTTGATTTGTTCCCGGTGCAAAATCTACTACTATACTATTAGTGACATTATTTACACAGTTTACAGGCGTTATATTTGTTATGCTTTGATTACTCGGACCAAAAATACTCATGTTTGAAGTATTCAGAGATGAGCATACAATATCTTGATCTAAAGTAAGTGTAACCGAAGTTGTATTGCAAGCTTGTGCAGGAATTGGGTCAAATATGGGATTGCTGGGTGTATTTATTATCGTTTGCCAAGAGGCTTCCCAACCTGTACAATTTACAGAAGCATCAGATTCAAATAAAATAGTTAAACAACCACTTGTAGCTATTACGTCTGGGGGCAATGATGTGTTGCCAGATTGTGGACTACCAATCATTGGCGATGCAAGGTTTGGCCCGTCAAAAAAATAAAGTACATCTAAATTTTGTTCTGTACAAAATGATGTAAAACTCATTATAATAGAATCTGCTCCGTTTGGGCAAATGCTAAACAGTAAGTTTTCGCTATGTCCATAATTTCCTGTAGGTGTATTGTCACTATCAAAAAAAGATGCGTTACAGTCTGTAACAGTTTGGTTTGCCATATTATAGCTTTGACTATTTACTTTAAGTAGTAAAAAGCATAAAGAAAAAACTAAAAAGAGTTTTGTTTTTATTAATCTCATTATTCTATTATAGTTAGTTCGGGTGTTTCAATAATATTACTTTCGTTTCCTGCTCTGTCTTTTAGCCAAATAGTAAATTTTGTTTTCTCTGAAGGTGAATTTCCTAGTTTAAAAGTATTCTTTAAATTTATTTTTAATTCTCCTTCAATAGAAACTTCTGTATCTAAAGGTGCTAGTGGCGCAATAAAATATTCATCAGCTTTGTCAAGCCTTGCATCTTTTAACCAAAGTGAGTTTATATCTGCATCTGGTATTCCTAAATCTCCGTTTTTGTCTTCATATTTTATAGTAAAAACTATAGAGTCTGCATATTCTGTAACTTGAAGTGGTGCCATAGAAACTAGGCTAATCTTTGGCGAGTAGTCTATTTCTTCTTTCTTGCAGCTTATTGTTAATATAGCTACTGCTGCAAATGTGTATATAATAGGTTTCAACTTCATTTTATAGAACTCTTTTAAATGAGTAGTAATATTTTATATGGTCCAAAGTATTTTCTCCGGGTAAGTTTGCGTTTTCATTTACACCATCATTTACTATGGCTTTTATAAATACATATTCATCATTTTGGTAAAGCATATCTATTCCAGAAATACTTACTTTATGATAATAGCTTGTATTGTTGCCTCCATAACCTAAGTTTGTAATTGGATTTATTATACTCATATTATATGTAGTTGCTTGGTCAAAATTATTTTGAGCTTTAGATAGCAATAATTCGTTTATTGTTAATAAATCGCTGCTTGTTTCTTTGTCTTCAATGCCAATATATAAATCTATATTTGTAGCAGTACTTGGTACTTTTATTACTCCATTTACGTTTCTAGGAAATGGGGTAGAAGAGCCTGCTGCTGTAATATAAAAACCAGTAAGTTGTGGTTTTAAGTTGATTTCTGTAGCAACATTGCCCGAAATATCTTTTGCGCCTTCATTTATCCAATCTCTTACATCTTGAATATATTGTTCTTTCTTCTCGTTCCAGTCGCTATCTGGGCTTACTTCTAGTGGCATAATTCCAGAAGTATTTGGTACAAAGCTTGTGAGCCTATTTACAAGCATAGACTTATTGCTCTCACTAGGTTTTACTCTAAAATCTATAGCTAGCGAAGGGTCGTTGTTTATAATATCGCTCCAAACTAATGTGTTGTATGAACTTTCTATAGTTCTAAAATCTGGTGCAAACGTGCCGTCATGACAACCCGAAGTAGAACAGTTTGGTTTAAATATATTTTGGTATAATCCTTCTATGCTTTTTGCTTTTAATGAGTCAACTACTACAGTATTTCCATCTTCATCTCTATCAAATGGGTTTAGCGGTGCTTCGTCTTTTTTACAAGCACTAACTAATATAATACACAATGCTAGAGTAAATAGAAGGGTTTTTCTAAACGTCATTGCGCAGGCAGAAATCTTTGGGATATTAACTTCGTTTTTAAGATTCTTACCCGTGTAAGAATAACGATGCTTATTATGATATTTGTTTATTGTTTTTATCATTGTTTATATTCTATCAAATAATGAAACGGCATCGCCAGAAATAAGTCCTTCAGATTGAATCATGTTTTTTATTCCCAGTGCTTCTCCTACTGTAAGCATACTATCTGTTATGTCTCCAATTTGGTTTCCTGGGCCACCTACTTGTAAATTTGCTTGTACGCCAGCGCCTACCATTTGGCTAAATATTCTTGTAGCATTGGCATCGCTATGGTCGTAAGATAACCAGTCGTTTTCATCTACTACATTGTTTGGCTCTAAGTTTCTGCCTATATCTGGCGTTAGCATCATAAAAGTATTGTCTGCCATTTCGGGTATTTGTGTTTGAATATAGTTCCATAAATGCCCTATAGCGTGATCTGCTCTGTGTATATTCTTTAAATAGCCTGTAAAGTTTGCATGGCAGGTATCTATATTGTTCAAGTTTATGAAGGTAACCTTTGGTTTAAACCATTTCAGTACTTCACAAGCGTATCCAATAGTGTTCATATCGTTATTGTCACTTACTGGTGGTCTTGCTATTAAGTTTGAAGCTTTTTTATTGAACATTTCTCTAAAAAATGCTTTTATATCTTCTTTTTCTTCTGGAGTATTTTCTACGCCTCCAAAATCTCTTGCAGAAAGGTTGTAAGATTTATTTAAAAACTGCTGCATTTCATAAATCTTAGACATTTCTTGTTGGTAGTCGTAAACTCTTCCGTTTTTAATATGTTTTTCGCCTTCATTGCCAAAAGCTACACTTGGTGCTAGAAAGTTTGCGCCATATTTTGCTCCATAATCTGGGTGGTTGCTATAGTTAAGTAGCGGTGTAGAATTTCCTAATCCGTTTCCTATAAACCATGTATCTGTTGCGGCTAAGTCTAGGTGTTTTCTTGCATACTCAAAAATGGTTGGCATTGCTGGTCGCCTTCTTAGCCCTTGTGTGGTAGATTTTGAACCAGAAAGTAGCGTTACCAATGCAGAATAATGTCCATAACCTGCTGCTTGTATTTCTTTAAAGGTAGTTCCTTGTGTTTCTAATGTTTGTGCTAATATTTGTGGAATAGGATTTGAACCCGGCAAACCAAAAGCTGGATCTGTGCCATAAACAATTTTATCTGTAGGAGAGGAGCCATTGAGCATGTTGTACATAATGTTGCCCTCATAAGATGAGCCGTTGAGGCCTTGGCTATCTGTAAGGTAGCGTTGCATCATGGTTTCTTGTTGGCGCAGCCCACCTGCAAAACCTACAAATACTACATGGTCTGCAAATCCATTTGATGCAGAAGTACCAAAGGTTCCCGATTTTAATATGCTTGGCATCATAAAAGATGCTGCGCCTGTTAAGCCTAGGGTTTTTATAAATTTTCTTCTTTTCATGATAGTTTGTTTTGTTTAGTAGAAGAAAAATTCATCTGAAATGGCAAACGAAAAGTAAACCATCTCTGGTGTTACGTTTGCATTGTTTTCAATGTAGTTTCTAAAATATTCTAATTCTAATTCACTTGGTTTTCTTATGTAAAAACGCTGGTAAGATGCTTCTAAAAAAGTCTTAATATCTGATCTCATATCAGCGTTTTCTGGAAGTATGATTTCTGGGTCGTTCAAAAAACTTGAAATAATTAACTCATAAACCAATCTTTTGTCGCCTACAGATCTTACTATTCGTTCTAATTCTATGAGTTCTTTTGTAGAAATTGCTTTTTGAAAAAGGTTTACATATAGTACGGCTATGTATTGTTCTGCCGTTTTTAGTTTGTCTTTATTTGCACTAGGTTGCAATATGTCTGTAGATGTGAGGCCATACTTATATTCTTCTTTGGCACAAGACGATACCAATAAAAAACAGAATAGGTAAATTAATAGTCTTTTCATTTTTAAATAGCTTTAGTTGAAGTTTGCATATTCATCTGTTTTCATAATACCACTTTGCAATTCTTGAAAGTTTTTAGAGGCTAGAAAAAGACTCATAGCCTTTGCTGTTTCAGCGGCATTTGGTTCTCTTATGAGCAATGATTTGTATGTCCAAACAATAATTCCTTCATGAAATTCTCTTGAGTTCATTAATATTTCTTGATATTCGCCTTTGTTTGTGCCAGATTGCCCCAAAATATATTGAGCACTATTGTTTTCTATCATTTCAAAAGAGGCATTGTATTCTTGCTCTGTAGGGTATCTAAAAAATAAATCTTGATATGTGGCATTTATAAAATTGAATGTCTGCATGTTTATTATGTCGTAAACATAGTTGTCTATAAGGCGAATAAATATTTCGTTTATAGTAGTAGTGCCGTTTCTATAATCTTTAGAAATATTTAAAACGTCTTCAATTTCTTCAATGTTTTTAAGTTCAATAGCTGCCTTGGCAGAATCTCCAGAATTTACTGCTCCTTGGTAAGCGGTATAGTTCAGCCCCAATTGTTCTCGCATAACATCATCTTCTATGCCTTCTAGCATTTTTATTTTTACTACATCGTAAAATCTGTGGTAATATGCTTGTTTGTATGAGGAGTCGCCTTCTAGGTATGCTGTATTGTTTTGAAGCTTGTCTATAAGTAGTAAACGAGCATTTTCTGAAAGCTCGGCTGTTTTAAGTGCTTCTACTTCTAGCTCCATTTCGGTATTTAAAGGTTCTCTACCTATTAAATCTATAAACAATTTATTTACGTAGTTTTCTATTTGTATGCTTGAAATATAGCTGTTGTTATAAGGCGTGTTTCCATCTACAAGAATTTCTTTTTTCTTGCAAGTGCTAAATATTAAAATGACAAATAGGTAGTAAATAGCTTTCATGTAATTATACTTGGCTATAAAGTTAAGTATTTCTACGTAAAATTTATGGTTTTGGTTTCAAGTCTTTTTGAAGTAATTTAAAATGCTTATCTAATGCTTTAGTAGTAAAGAAGTAGAATTATACATATAGGGCGTTTTTAATGACTATACGTTAAAATACAGTAAGTCAAAAT
>CAKZQD010000172.1 GCA_937139485.1 uncultured Bacteroidota bacterium
GACAGGAGAAGAAATAAAACCAGAAATGGCAACGGTTTCTTTAACCAAAAAAGACAAAGGCGTTTCTTGGGGCGGATTATATTGGCAATATTTTGAGCAGTTAGATAAGATAACACCAGCCAAAACACCATTGAGTTTAGAGAAAAAACTATTTGTAGTAAGAAATACCGACAAAGGAGAAATTATAGAACCAATAACTAAAGGCGACAAGCTAAAAGTAGGCGATAAAGTTAGAGTTCGTGTTGTGCTACGAAGCGATAGAGATATGGAATATGTGCATCTGAAAGATATGCGTGCTTCGGGTTTTGAACCAATTAATGTATTTTCTGGTTACAGGTATCAAGATGGCTTGGGCTATTACGAAACCACAAAAGATGCTTCTACAAATTTCTTTATTTCTTGGTTAGCCAAAGGAACTTATGTTTTTGAATATGATTTAAGAGCAAATATAGCAGGAAACTTCTCTAACGGAATTACAAGTATTCAGTGTATGTATGCCCCTGAGTTTGCTAGTCATAGTGAAGGGATTAGGGTTGAGATTAAGGAGTAAACGTTCTAAAAACAAAAAAGCCACTATTTCTAGTGGCTTCATTTTGCTCCCTCTCTTGGGCTCGAACCAAGGACCCTCTGATTAACAGTCAGATGCTCTAACCAGCTGAGCTAAGAAGGAAAGTCACCTTTAATTGCTTAAAGGACTGCAAATGTAATTCTTATTTTTTTATTTGCAAGAAAAAAATAGAAAAAAAATAAAAAAAAATTGACTTACCTTTGTCGCTCATAAAAAACACACTTAGTATGAGTATAGTAACAGTAGGTACAGTAGCTTTTGATGCTATTGAAACACCTTTTGGAAAAACAGATAAAATAGTTGGTGGAGCAGCAACTTATATTTCTTGGGCGGCTTCTTATTTTTCTGATAATATGAACATTGTTTCTATTATTGGAGATGATTTTGATATGTCTGAATTAGAAAAGTTAAGAGCTAGAGGCGTAAATACTGATGGTATTGAAATAATAGAAGGAGAAAAATCTTTCTTCTGGTCTGGTAAGTATCATATGGATATGAACACTAGAGACACTTTGGTTACAGATTTAAATGTTTTATTAAAATTTAATCCTGTTTTGCCAGGTTCTTACAAAAATCCAGATTTTTTGATGTTGGGAAATATTGATCCTGCTTTACAAATAAAAGTTGTAGAACAAATAGATGTAAAACCTAAGTTAGTTATTTTAGACACCATGAATTTTTGGATGGATATAGCTATGGACAATCTAAAAGCTGTGATTTCTAAAATAGATGTAATTACCATTAATGATGAAGAAGCAAGACAACTTTCTGGAGAATATTCTCTAGTAAAAGCTGCTCAAAAAATCTTTACAATGGGCCCTAAGTTTGTAATTATTAAAAAAGGAGAACACGGCGCATTATTATTTCACAAAGATCAAGTATTCTTTTGCCCAGCATTGCCTTTAGAAGAAGTTTTTGACCCAACAGGAGCAGGAGATACCTTTGCTGGTGGTTTTGTAGGTTGGTTAGATAAAACAAAAGACATAAGCTTCGATAATATGAAACGTGCCTTGATTTATGGTTCTGCTATGGCTTCTTTTTGTGTAGAAAAGTTTGGTACAGAAAAGTTAAGAGAATTATCGCAAGAAGATATTCAAGCAAGAGTAAATCAGTTTATAAACTTAATGCAAGTAGATATTACTTTAGATTAATATTGTACTACAAATAATATAAAATATACAAACGGGCTATCAAATTTGATAGCCCGTTTGCTTTCATAGTTAGTCAATCTGTTAAGATTTCCAAACAACCTGTTTCTTTTTCTTACTTTTTTAATGGGTAAAAAGCCATTTTAAGCATACCGATTTAAATAAGCAATAGTTGTGCCAATTATAATAATTAGTAAAAAAATATGAAAGTAACAGGGTTTAAAAAACTCAAAAAGAATGAAAAAAGTTTTGCTTATTAAAGCGTAGTAAATGCTATTCCAATAGAAAAAGGAGTCATTGCTGGGCCTTTTCCTTTTTTGAATAAAGGCATAAGATTGTAATAAGCCAATAAGTTAAACGGGCCATATCCAACTCTAAATGTAGGACCAACTCTAAATGTGTTTATATCTTTAAAGTTTGCTGTATTGTAGTGTTTTGCATAATCGTTTGGTCCAGTTCTTACTTCTTTTGCGGTAGTAGATACTTTTACAGATCCTTTAATTCCTACAGCTAGTTTTAAAGACATGTTTGTGTTCTTAAACATGTGTCTAAACCTCAATTCTATTGGTACTTCTATATAGTGAACCGCCAAACGCCCTCTTTTATATGTATTGTCGTTTTTTAAATCTACAATAGTTGGAAAACTAATTCCAGAAGAATCTTCTTGCATTCTACCATTGTGATAGTAAGCGGCAAAGTTGTAACCTACACCTGGCGCAACACTAAATCTCGATTTTTTAATTTGAAAATCCCACATAAAGTATGCTCCTATTCCTCTCGAATACCATTGTGTTTTAAAACCATTTGTTTCTTTATGTAATAAGTTGTCATGGTTTAATACCAAAAACAGTCTATCTTTACTTTCAGATTCAAAAGTCTTTTTTATTTTATTTTCTTTTTTCTCTGTAGATGTTGTTTCTTGAGCAGAAATGTTAAAGTTGAATGCTAAAATTGCAATAAGTACTAAAAAGTAATTTCTCATAAAATGCTTAATTTAATAATTGCAAAATTAATCGAAAACATTAGAAAATTGCAAAAACTTTAACATAGCTTTGTTAAAATATTGAAATTCATTATGTAACAATAAACTCTTGAGAAAAACAAGTTGAAATATGCCAGCAAATAAAGAAGCTTTTATTAGATATAGAATTATAGACAAACTTTTAAGAAATAAAAGAAAAACCTATCCTTCTATGGATGATTTTATTGAAGAAATGGAAGAAAAATTAGGTAAAACCTTTTCAGAATCTACTGTTCAAAAAGATATTAAAGCCATGAAGCAAGATAATCTACTGGGCTATATGGCACCTATAAAATGGAGCAAAAGAGAAGGTGGATATTATTATAGTGATGAAAATTTTACAATTACAGAAATTCCTTTAAGTGAAGATGATATAGACTCTTTGGAATTTGCAGCAACGGTTTTGCAACAATTTAAAGGCGTAAAAATGTTTAGCGATTTTGAAGCAACGGTAGATAAAATATTCAATGCCATTAATGTAAATTCGATGCTTTCTGAAGATGAAATAGAAGAAACTATTCAGTTTGAAAAAGTACCTTATTTTAAAGGTAGTAATCATATTGGAAAACTTTTAGAGTATATAAAAGCTAGAAATTGTATTTCTATTTCTTACAAAAAATTTGATAGCGAAGAAACCAAAACTCATAAAATTCACCCTTATCTTCTAAAAGAATACAGAAATAGATGGTATCTTATAGGTATGAACAATAAAAATGGCTATATAAATACATTTGGGCTAGACAGAATTGCTTATATAGATATTTGTAATGAGCAATTTAAGTTTCATAAAGACTTTTCTTCAAAAACATATTTTGACCATGCTTTTGGAATTACAACTTTTGAAGGCGAAGCCCAAGAGCTTAAATTGGCTTTCAATAAAAGACAAAAAGAATATATAAAAACCCAACCTCTGCACGAAACACAAGAAATTATTTCTGAAACAGATGATGAACTAATTATTAAAATAAAAGTTGGTTTAACCATAGAATTAAAAATGCACTTGTTGAGCTTTGGTGAAAATGTTAAGGTGCTTGCTCCAAAAGAACTACAAAAACAAATAAAAGAAAAACTTCAAGAAACGCTAAAACAATACTAAATAAGCTATGAAGTCACTTTTTACTTCAAAAATATTCTTTTTTTATGCTATTCCTTTAGTATTGCTTCTTAGTTTTATTCCTTTTTTCGAAGATCCATTTATTCCTATTAGAAGTTTTGTTTTAGCCTTTGTTTTGTTAATTTTCTTTGCCCTAAAGTTTAAAAATAAAGCATTCATGAAATACCATTTTAGTTTCTGGTTTTTTATTTTTTTGGCAGTTTTTAGTTTAATTTCTACAAATTATGCTACAAATGTTTCTCTGGCTTTGCTTGCATCTTCAAACTATTTTTTGTTTAGTTTAGCTTTTTTATTCTTTTTTAATATAAACGAAACTCAAAATCATGCTGTTTTAAAAAGCTTTGTGTTTTGTGCTGTTTTGCTCAATGTTTTTTTATTGTATGAAATAGCGTTCAATTCTTTAGTCCAAATAAAAAATATTGAAAGTTTTTGCTACTTAAATTCTCCTCTTGGACACAAAAATATCAGCGCTGCTGCTTTAGTTTTGTTGCTGCCAGTTTTATTTTATAGTCTTTTAAAATTTAGTAATTTCTTCAAAATATTAAGTGTTTGCAGTATTTTAAGTTCTGTTTTTTTGATACTTATATTACAATCTAGGAGCAGCTATTTGGCATTAATTAGTTTTGTAATTTTTATTACTGCTTATTTTATTGTTAAACAAAATAAACTTATTATTCCAAATTTTATTTCAAAATGGAGTATCTTATTTGCTGTAGCGGTTTTGGTTTTATTTGTGGTTTTCAATCCTTTCAATTTTGAATTTATAAATATTGGTTTCAAAAGATTGGCAAGCATTTTTAGTTTCAATGAAAACTTTTCTGATGCAAATAAAACTATTTACGAAAGAATGTTTTTATGGAAAGGAAGTTTAAACATTATTAAAGAAAATTTCTTTTTCGGTATTGGAGCAGGAAATTGGAGAATAGAATTTCCTTTTAATGGATTATTGTATTCAAGAGCCGAACAAGGAAAAATAATTTTTCAACGACCGCACAATGATTTTTTATGGGTGTTTTCTGAAATGGGTGTTTTTGCTTTCTTAGCTTATATTGCTATTTTTTTAACAGCAATTATTACAGGATTCAAAAAAATATTTTTTAGCAACAATTCTAAACAAAACATAATGTTACTTTTTAGTTGTTCTGCAATTATCTTGTTTTTCATTATCAGCAACTTTAGTTTCCCAAAAGAGCGAGCTTTTTTAATGTTAATTTTTGTTTTTTATTTAGCAAATATTTTTAGAAATAATCCTTCTTCTAAAGAAATAGGAGTGAGTAGTTTTGCTAAAAATGCCTTCATTTTTATTTTACTAATTTTTGTTTTTTCGGTAAATGCTTTTAGGCTTCATAGTCAGTTTCATATATATAAAGCACAGCAAGCCAGCACAAAACAAGATTGGGAAAAAGGAATAAAACATTACCAGCAAGCAAACAATATATTTTATAATACTACAAGCACGGCTACGCCAGTAAAATGGTTTGAAGCTGTATTGTGGTCGAATTTAGAGATTTACATTAAAGCAAAAGATTGTTTTCAAGTAGCAAATCAAATTAATTCTTCGCATTTATTAACGCTCAATAATCTCGCTTCAAGTTATGAAATACTGGGCAATCATAAACTTGCCAAAGAAACTTATTACTCAGCTTTGCAAATTTCACCAATGTTTTATGAAGCTATAATAAATTTAAGCTCTATTCATTTTAAAGAAAAAGAATTTGATGCAGCTTTTTATGTGCTCTCAAAAGTACAAGCTCACCAAAATATAATGGACGAATCTTATTTTAACAATTTAGAAATAGTACTAAAAGCAATAGTTATTCAACTTCATTTTGAAAATAAAATTAGTGATGAAGCAAAGGAAAACTACTTAAAAAATATGAATTACTTAAAAACAAGTTTTGTAAAATCTGGTCCAAATTATACAAACTTTGTAAAAATAATAACAGAATAATACTAGAAAAAATTACTGTTTTATGAGTTTAAAAGTTTTAATCTCGTTTCCAATACTTACTTCCAAAAAGTAAACACCATTATTTACAGAAGTTAATTCTTTAGAAAAACTTAAACTTGTTTTAGCTTTTTGGTTTTGAAAAGCTTTTGTAAATACTTTTTGACCATTGATATTTAATAGCGTAAAGTTTAAATCTTTAGCTTCTTCTAAATTCATAGAAATCATAATTTTATCAGAGAAAACTGTTGGGTATAATTTGAAATCAAATTTTTCAGCAAACAAATTGTCATTAATTCCATTAACTAAGTTGCCGTCTTTAAATTCAATAGTTAAATCTGTTGTTTCCATATTGTCGCCAACCTGCAAACTCAAAGGGCTTGAATTGTTGTGATCTTCTATATGTAAAACATAAGTTCCAGCAGTTAAATCAGCAAATGAAACAAAACCATTTGCATCTGTTCTACCAAGTTTTAAGATTTCTCCAGAAGTATTTTCTAAAAATATTTTTGCATAAACCATTGGGTCGCCAGCATCCATTTTTGGCGTTCCTTGTAGTATATTTCCAGAAATGGTAAATGTGCCATTTAATGCTGCATTTACAAAAAATGCATCTGTTAAATTGTAAGTCAAAAATGTTCCTTGTAAAAATCTGTATTGCAAATCATAAAAACCTGTGGGAATTGTATTTGTTCCAGCTTGGTATAAATTTATATCGCCACTTGCAGTTGTGTTGTTAGATATAGAAGCATTAAATGATAAAGCATAAGTGCCTTGTAAAAAATTAAAATTACCGTTTGTAGAAGTAAAACTAGTATTTGAACCTGTGATAGTTACAGGAACTGTTTGTCCTAAATCTCCAAAATCTGGATTTACATTGTCCAAAGTCTGTGCTTGAAAATTTAAAAATAATAGACTAAAAATAGAAAGTAAAATTGTTTTCATAATGATTAATTTTTGTGTGATTTACACCAAATATAATCAAATATTTTATATTAATTATTCTCTAACCATTGATTTAACAAAATAATTGCCCAAATTTTATTGAAAAGATAATCTTCGCCAGCAAAATACCTGCGTTCTATATCTTTTACCTGCGCTATATTAAAAATACCGTATTTAGCTAAAACGTTTTCACTCAAATACTTATCTGGTAAATATTTCAACTCATTCTGCAACCAAAAACGTATAGGAATACTAAATCCCCATTTTGGTCTATCGAAATATTTTTTTGGAACATAGTCGTATAAAACTTGTTTCAATAAATATTTAGACTCGCCGTTTTTAATTTTTAAATCTGAAGATAAATTCACGCTGTATTCTAAAACTCTGTGGTCTAAAAGTGGCACTCGTGTTTCCAATGAATATTGCATACTTGCTCTATCTACTTTTACCAGTAAATCATCTTTTAAATAATGATTTATGTCAAAAAAAGCTTGATTTTCTTGAGCGTTCAGTCCTAAGTCTTTTCCTTCTGTTTCATTTATATCTAAAGCAAAAATGGAATCTGGATTTAGAATGTTTTTTAAATCATTGTCTGTAAAAAAATATTGTTCTACAGAAAAAATATGAGAAGGAAGTGTAGCATCTTCTGTATAGCCAAACATATCGCTGGCTCTTTTGTGCCTCTGATTGCTCTTTGAAAAGGCATATCGTAGTGGCTTACCAAATAGTTTTACTAAAGGATTGTCCAATCTTTTTGCCCAGTTATACATACCGTAGCCCAAAAATTGTTCATCGCCACCATCGCCACTTAGCGTCATAGTTACGTGCTGGCGTGCTAGTTTTGAAACTAGCATCGTTGGTATTGCAGAACTATCTGCAAAAGGTTCATCGTAGGCTTTTAAAATACTGTCAAAATGATCTATAGCTTCATTGTAAGAAACCATAAATTCGTGATGGTTTGTACCTAAATAAGTTGCTATTTCTTTAGCAAATTTTGCTTCGTTATAACTTGACTCTTTAAAACCTATAGAAAATGTATTTATTGGCGTTTCGCTTATGTTTTGTGCTAAAGCAGTTACTGTGCTAGAATCTATTCCTCCACTCAAAAATGTACCAAAAGGCACATCTGCCATCATTCTGTAATTTACACTACTTTTAAGCAAATCATCTAATTCTTTTTTTGCACTTTTTTCGTCAGTAAACTGTTCTTT
Source organism: uncultured Bacteroidota bacterium (assembly GCA_937139485.1). Classification (GTDB taxonomy): domain Bacteria; phylum Bacteroidota; class Bacteroidia; order Chitinophagales; family UBA8649; genus CAKZQD01. The sequence continues at coordinate 7,956 of CAKZQD010000172.1, forward strand.
TTTAATTTTATCTTTCAGTTTCCAGTAGCTTTCTATTTTATATCCATCGGCATTTATACTCATTAAAGAACCTGCAGGAAATTTCCTCACTTCATTGAAAATACTCATTGGTTCTGGAATATAACCAAGGCGTAAGTAGTTATAAATAGCTTTTTTGTTTATAGAAAGGGCAAATTCTTCTTTAAGTTGTTTAATGGCTTTTAATTCGGAAGCAAAAATTAAAGTTTCATTTTTCCAATAAAAGTAAAGCGGTTTTATACCAACTCTATCTCTAAAAAGCCATAATTTTTCTTCTTTTTTATCGTAAATTGAAAGTGCAAACATTCCATTCAATTCATTTACAAAATCTTTTCCAAGAAGTACAAAAAGTTCTAAAACAACTTCAGAATCAGAACTAGTATTTGCTTTTATTTTGTGTTTTGCTGCTAATTCTTTATAATTATAAATTTCGCCATTAAAAACCATTACATATCTTCCACAATGAGAAAACATAGGCTGGTGCGCAGCAGCAGATAAATCTACAATACTTAGTCTTCTGTGTCCTAGCGCAAGTTTTTCATTTTCTGAAACAAAATTTCCATCAGCATCTGGGCCTCTATGCGCCATGCTTTTTGTCATCTGCTTTATCCAACTTGGGTTAAGCTTGCTGTTTAAACTAAAAATTCCTGCTATTCCACACATAATTTTTGTGTTAGGTTAGGCTTTTATGTCTTTAAAAACATTCCAAATAACTTCATTTGGTGCTTTGGCTGTAAACTTCATAGTTTCTTTTGTAGTAGGGTGTGTAAAAGAAATAGTTCTTGCATGTAGATGTATAGATTTGTCTGGGTTAGATCTTTTAAAACCATACTTTATATCGCCTTTTATAGGGCAGCCTATACTAGAAAGCTGTACTCTAATTTGGTGGTGGCGACCAGTTTTTGGTGTAATTTTCAAAAGATTATACAATTTACTTTTACCTATTAATTTATAATCCAATTCTGCAAGTTGACCACCTTTTTTTACTTTCTTATGAGCATAAGATCTATTTTTTTCTTGACTCTTAGTCATATAGTGTACCAAAGTACCTTCTACTTCTGGTGGGTTATTGCCTACTACAGCCCAGTATGTTTTTTGTACCAACTTGTCGTGAAACTGTTTGTTGAGTCTTTCTAATGCCTTGCTTGTTCTTGCCAATACAATTACTCCGCTTGTAGGTCTGTCTAGCCTGTGAGGTAAGCCAATAAATACATCGCCAGGTTTATTGTATTTCTTTTTAATGTATGCTTTTGCAAAATCCAAAATACATTTGTCATTCGTTTTATCTCCCTGAACCAACATTCCCGAAGGTTTGTTTATAGCCAAAAGGTGATTGTCTTCATATATAAGGTCTAGTTCCATAATTTCAAGTGCAAAAATAGGCTTTATCGTTAAATTTAGTTAAGTATGTTTCGCTTAATATTAAAAATATTTAAGTCTGTAGTATATATATTGTATTCAACAAGCTAAAATACTATATTTGCACACCTAAAAATATTAGTAATTATGTTGAAAAAAGGATTCATTATTTTTATTGGTTTTTTGAGTACAGTTCAAGCTCAAAACTACAATAACGCACAAACATTATTTACCATAGCAAATGACAATGTAAATGTTGGTGAGTTTGTAAGAGTTTACACTAAAAACAATATAAACAATCAAGCAGATTTTAGTAAAGCATCTTTAGAAGAATATTTAAGCTTATACCAAAACTTTAGGTTGAAAGTAAAAGAAGCAGAAAGTTTAGGAATGGATACTGTGAAAACATTCAAAAACGAATTAGCATCATATAGAAGACAGCTTACACCATCATATTTGTCTGACAGAGAATCTACAGATAAATTGGTAAATGAAGCTTACCAAAGAATGAAAGAAGAAGTGGAAGTAAGCCATATATTGATATTTTGGCCAAATACAAAACCAAATAAAGCAGATTCGATAAAAGTATTAAGAGAAATTGAAAAAATAAGAAAATCAGCTCAAAATACATCTTTTGAAACACAAGTAGCAAAATATAACAAATCTAACACTCAAAAATATCCAAACAATAAACAAAAATATGAAAGTGGTGCTTTAGGCTATGTGTCTGTATTTCAAACAGTTTACCCTTTCGAAAATGCAATGTATACCACTAATGTAGGTGAAATATCTAAACCTGTAGCTACACGTTTTGGTTTTCATATAGTATATGTAAAAAATAAAAGACCTGCAAGAGGCAAAATGGAAACAGCACATATACTTGTAAAAAGTAAAGAAACTGATAGCCCAGAAAATAAGAAAAAGGCATTAGAAAAAGCAAACCTAATATACGCAGATATAAATTCTGGGAAAATGAGTTTTGAAGATGCTGTTAAACAATTTTCTGAAGACAAAAGAACTAAGTTTCAACAAGGTAAATTGCCAAAATTAAGTGGTTCTGAAATGTTGACACCTTATTCTGATGCCGTTTTTGCATTAAATAAGGATGGAGATATTACCAAGCCAGTAAAAACTAAAATTGGATGGCATATAATAAAAAGAATTTCTAAAGAAGAGTTGCCAAGCTTAGATATGGCAAGAAGCGATATACAAAAAAGAGTCAAAAAAGATTCTCGATCTAATGTTGCAAACGAAAAAATGATTGCCGATACTAAAGCAAAATTTGTTTTTGTAGAAAATAGTTTTGCCAAAAATGAAATTATAGATGCATTAAACAGAAATAGAAAAGTAGAAAAAAGTGATATTTACAACAAGCCATTATTTACAATAGGAGAAGAGCGAGTTACTCAGAACCAGTTTATAAGTTATGTTTCTACCAGTAGAAATAAAGCACCAAAAGCAAAACAAGGCTTTTATGAAGAAAAGTATAAAAACTTCAAAGAACAAAAAATAACATCATACAGAGAAGCACATTTAGAAGAAATAGTTGATGAATTTAAATTTTTGATGCAAGAATATCACGATGGAATATTACTTTTTGAACTTACAAATAAAGAAGTTTGGAACAAAGCAGTAGAAGATACAACTGGCTTAAAAAACTTTTTTGCTGAGAACAGAGCTAAATATATGTGGAAACAAAGACTTGACTACACAACATATATAGCCAAAAATGAAAAAAGTGCTTCGAAATTGAAGAAATTTTTAATCAAAGGAAAAAATGCTGCTTTTATCGATAAAAAATTAAATAAAAAAGAAGAAAATGTAAGTATAAAAGTAGACTTTGTAGAAAAGGAAAGCAACGAAACATCAAAAGCATTAAAAGCCGAAAAAGGATTTATGCTAGAAGAGAAAAATTTAGATGGATCTGTAAAAATGGTTTATGTGTATGATGTAGTAGCACCAATGAAAAAAGAACTAGCAGAAACTAGAGGTTATGTTATTTCAGACTATCAAGATTTTTTAGAAAAACAATGGATACAAGCTTTAAGCAATAAATACCCAATAAAAGTAGATTATAAAGTTTTTGAATCTTTAATTAAGTAAGTTGATGTACAAATTTTTCTATAGTTTAATTGTTTTAAGTTTTTTGGCGTGCAATACTAACGACACTTCAAAAAAAATAGATAAAAACGATGTTTTACTTGCCAAAGTAGATAATGAGCAATTATATCTTTCCGATATTCCTTTATTTCAATTAAATAATTTAGAATTTGAAGACAGTGTTTCATTTTTAAAAGCCTATGTACAAAATTGGATAAAAGAAGAAGTTATTGTTCAAAAAGCAAAAGAAAACATTACAAATATTTCTACAATAAATAGAAAAGCTAAGCAGTTTAAAAATGATTTATTACGTGCTGCTTACGAAAAAAAAGTACTAGAAAGCGCAACGGTAGAAATAAGTCTGAAAGATTTAGAAAATTACTATAAAGCACATAAAGAATACTTTGTTTTTGAAGAAAATTATTACGAGTTGCAATATATATTGCTTCCAAAAAATACTTCTGGAATAAAGCAAATTAGAAAAAATATCAGCGAGAACAAACCTTCTGCATTTATTACTAGCTACTGTAATAATAACCCAGAAAAATGCCATTTAAACAAAAGCGTACTTAAAAAAGAAAGTTTTGTACTCAATAATTTAAAACTGAGTAAAAGTGCATTAGCAAAAAAATCTTCATATCGATATTTTTATCCAACAGAAAATACGGTTTTGATTTATAAAATAAACTCAAAAAAGAATAAAGGAGATATAGCACCGTTGGAGATAGTAGAAAAAGAGCTGAGTTTAATGGCTCTCGAAAATAAAAAGCAAGAATTTCTTCAAGATTTTGAAGAGAAAACATTTCAAAAAGCAAAAAATGATAAAATATTTGAGAATTACATTAATTAGTTTCTGTTTCTTAATAGTAGGAAATATAAATACTATGGCACAAGAAATTGATGGAATTGCCGCAGTATTAGAAGATTATATTATTTTAAAATCTACAATAGAAGGGCAATACCAACAAGCATTGGCTTCTGGCGAACCATTGCCAGCAGATGCTAAATGTTTAATTTTAGACCAACTACTGCTAGAAAAACTTTTTTTGGCAGAAGCAGAAAGAGATAGTATTTATGTAGGCGAAGACGATGTAAACAACGAACTAGAAAGAAGAATGGGCGTTTTTATAAATATGTTTGGTTCGCAAGAAAAACTAGAAGAATACTATGGTAAGTCTACTTTTGAATTAAAAGAAGAATTTAGAGCCGATGTTCGTCAGCAAATGCTTTCAGAAAAAATGAAAGGACAAATTTTTACAGGATTGGAAGTTACACCTTCAGAAGTTCAAACGTTTTACGAAGCCATTCCAAAAGATAGCTTGCCATTTTTTAATGCAGAAGTAGAAATAGGTCAAATAGTTGTGTTTTCGAAACCTACATTTGCACAAAAGCAAATAGCAAGAGAAAAAGCAGAAAACATTAGAAAAGAAATTTTAGATGGAAGTGATTTTGGTTTTCAAGCATTATTAAATTCTGAAGATCCTGGTTCTGCAAATAATAGAGGAGAGCTTGGTTGGGTAAAAAGAGGTGTTTTTGTTCCAGATTTTGAAGCCGTAGCTTTTAGACTAAAAGAAAACGAAGTTTCTGAAGTAGTAGAAACAGAATTTGGTTTTCATATTATTCAACTTCAAGAAAAAAAAGGAAACAGAATTAAAGCACGTCATATTTTAATAACGCCAAAAACAGATATGACAAACTCACTTGCAGCAAGCGATCAAATGAGAGAAATAAAAACAAAGTTGGAAGAAAAGACAATAACTTTTCAGCAGGCAGTAACTTTAAATTCTGAAGATGATGTTTCTAAAAACAATGGTGGTTTACTTACCAATAACGAAACAGGAAATACTTTCTTTGAAATGGATAAATTAGAAACACCAATAGCTTTAGCATTAGACGGTTTAGAAGTTGGCGATTTTTCTAAAATATTGCCATTTACATCACAAAGAGGAAAAGAAGGCTATAGAGTTATTTATTTAAAATCTGAAACACCAGCACACAAAGCAAGTATTGAAACAGATTATAGCAAAATAAAAGCCGTAGCCAAGCAAAATAAGCAGCTAGAAGTAATGAATGAATGGATAGAAGATAAAAGTAAAACAGTTTATGTAAAATTAAATACTAATTATACAGGCTGTGAAGCACTAGAAAAATGGATGCCAAAAGAGACTGCTAAATTTTAATTGATTATATTTAAAACTTAAACTGTAAACTGTGAAATATAATTCTGATGTAGAAGCTGTTGACGCTTTTTCGAGCAAATACAAATCTTTAAAGAAAGAAATAAGTAAAATTATTGTTGGACAAGACGAAGCCGTGAGTTTTGTACTAACTTCCATATTTTGTAACGGGCACAGTTTATTAGTAGGTGTTCCAGGTTTGGCAAAAACACTTTTGGTAAACACTATTTCACAAGTACTAGAACTTGATTTTCAAAGAGTTCAGTTTACTCCAGATTTAATGCCTTCAGATATTATAGGAGCAGAAATTTTAGACGAAAACAAGAAATTCAAATTCAATAAAGGGCCAATTTTTTCTAATATTGTATTGGCAGATGAAATCAATAGAACACCGCCTAAAACGCAAGCGGCTCTTTTAGAAGCTATGCAAGAAAGGCACGTAACCGTTTCTGGAGAAAAACATTTATTGCCAAAGCCATTTTTTGTTTTAGCAACACAAAACCCTATAGAACAAGAAGGTACATATCCTTTACCAGAGGCGCAGTTAGATCGTTTTATGTTTAATATTTGGTTAGATTATCCTAGTTTTGAAGAAGAAGTAGCCGTAGTAAAAGCAACCACTACAAACATAAAAGCTACAGTAGATAAAATAATGGACGGTGAAGAAATTATCTACTTTCAAGATTTAATAAGAAAAATACCAATTGCAGACAATGTATTGGAATATGCAGTAAAACTGGTTCAAAAAACAAGACCAAATACAAGCGCAGCAGCAGATGTAATTAATAATTACACATCTTGGGGAGCAGGCCCAAGAGCGGCACAATTTTTAGTTTTAGGCGCAAAATGTCACGCTGCAATGAATGGTAAATACAGCCCAGATATTGAAGACGTGCAAGCCATAGCAGTTCCAGTATTGAGGCACAGAGTTTTTAGAAACTATAAAGCCGAAGCTGAAGGCTATAATATCGAAAAAATTATTGGAGAAATTTTGTAGGTTTATTTACTAAGTATCGTCAATTCACTCATTAAATCATTCACTCATTAAATCATTCACTTATTACATTATGACAAAACAAGAATTAATAGACCAAATAAAAGCCAAGCAATCATTTTTATGTGTCGGTTTAGATGCTGATATTGATAAAATTCCGCAGCACTTATTAAAAGAAGAAGATCCAATTTTTGAATTTAATAAGCAAATTATTGATGCTACAAAAGATTTGTGTGTAGCCTATAAACCCAACACTGCTTTTTACGAAAGTTTAGGAGCTAAAGGTTGGGAAAGTTTAGAAAAAACAATCGCTTATATTCCTAAAGATATTTTTACCATTGCTGATGCAAAAAGAGGTGATATTGGGAACACTTCTAAAATGTATGCCAACGCGTTTTTAAATACCCTAAATTTCGATTCTGTTACTGTTGCACCATATATGGGTAGCGATTCTGTAATGCCATTTTTAGAATTTAAAGAGAAGTGGGTAATTCTTTTAGCATTAACATCAAACAAAGGGGCTGACGATTTTCAGTTTTTTAATAATGG
>CAKZQD010000173.1 GCA_937139485.1 uncultured Bacteroidota bacterium
ATGTACAAGCTTTAGTTAAATCTGAGAGGTCTTATTTGTTTTTTATAGAGTTGAACAAACTTTATCCTTACTTTGAATTAAAAGAACGACATCGCCATAATATATATAGAAAATTATTCACTTAAAAAATTAGTTTTAAATAAATGCGCTCACAAAACACAAAACCATTATTTTTACAAAACTTATGAATACAGATGCCGCAATAAAACAGAAAGTAACAGATTTATTAAACAGAGAACTTGTAAAAGAAGACTTAAATCAAATTAAGGAAGTTATTTCTTATTTAGATCAAAAATATTATGTTGATTCTGAAACCTTAGTAGAAGATTTTGAATACGATAAACTTTTTGATGCAGTAAAAAAGATTGAAACAAATTTCCCTGAATTAGTTACAGAAAATTCACCAACTCAGCGTGTAGCAAAAGCTCTAAGTTCAGACTTTTCTACAGTAGTTCATTCTGTTCCAATGCTGTCTTTAAATAAAAGCTATAATAATGAAGATATAGAAAGCTTTGATGAAAGCCTTAGAAAATTGGTATCTGAAGACGAAAAAATTTCTTATAGCATAGAACCAAAATTTGATGGTTCTAGTATTGCACTTCTTTACGAAAATGATGTTTTGGTAAGAGCAGCCACCAGAGGTGATGGAACGGAAGGTGAAGATATTACACAAAATGCTAAAATGATTTCAAATATTCCTCAAAAAGTTAATTTTTCAAAGTTTGGAATTTCAAAAATTGAACTAAGGGGAGAAGTGGTAATAGAACACGGTGTTTTTAAAAACCTAAACGAAGCTAGAGAAAAAGAAGGTTTAAAAGTCTTTGAAAATTCAAGAAACACAGCTTCTGGTTCTTTAAGAATGAAAGATCCAAACGAAGTTGCCAAAAGAGGATTGGAGGCGTTTATTTACCAAGTAGGTTATATGCTAGACTTAAATGGAGACGATATTCTCAATACTAAATTTGAAGGGCAATCAGATATTATATCTTGGTTAGGGGAGCTGGGTTTTCAAGTTCCAAAAGAAGAAACAGCCGTATTTAGCAAAGTACAAGATGTTATTAATTTTTGTTTTGGTTGGGAAGAAAAACGAAATAATTACAATTATGAAATAGATGGAATGGTAATTAAGTTGAATAATATTCGGCTACAAAATGTGGTTGGGCATACAGCACACCATCCAAGATGGGCAATTGCATTTAAATTTAAAGCCCGCCAAGCCACCACACAGCTTTTAAATATAGAATATCAAGTAGGAAGAACAGGAGCAGTTACGCCTGTAGCCAAATTAGATCCAGTTCGCTTGGCTGGTGTTACAGTTTCTTCGGTTTCGCTTCATAATGAAGAGTTTATTAAAGAAAAAGATATTCATATCAATGATTTTGTATTTGTAGAGCGTGCTGGAGATGTTATACCATATATTTCTGGAGTAGATTTAAAAAGAAGAAAAGATACAAAAGAAGTCGTTTTTCCAAAACAATGCCCTTCTTGCCAAGCAGCTTTAAGTAAACCAGAAAATGAAGCTATTTGGCGATGCGAAAACCTAGATTGTTCAGCACAAGTAGAAGAGCGTATTATACATTTTGTTTCCAAAGGCGCAATGAATATTGACGGTTTAGGAAAAGACATCGTGAAACGGTTTATAAGCGAAGGGTTTTTAGAAACGGTGGAAGATATTTATGAGTTGCCAAATAAAGAAAAAGAAATTTTAGCTTTAGAAGGTTGGAAAGAAAAATCTTTTCAAAATTTAAAAATAAGTATAGAAAACTCTAAAAATCAAGCAATTTGGCGTTTAATAGTTGGGCTAGGTATAAGGCATATAGGAAGCACAACTGCAAAAAACTTAGCAAAACAAGTAAATTCTATTTTCGATTTTAAAAATTGGGAAAAAGAAAAACTGGAAGAGCTAGAAGATATAGGACCCAAAGTAGCAGAAAGTATTTCTTTGTTTTTTAATAATGAAAAAAATATTTTATTACTTCAAAAGTTGGCAGAATTAGGACTTAAAACTGAAAAAACTCAAGAAGATTTAAAACCACTTTCTAGTGATGCTTTAGCAGGAAGTACATTTTTATTTACAGGAACACTAACATTGTTTTCTAGAACAAATGCAAAAGAGTTAGTAGAAGAAAATGGTGGAAAAAACATTAGTTCGGTAAGTAAAAATTTAAACTATTTAGTAGTTGGCGAAAAAGCTGGTTCAAAACTAAAAAAAGCAGAAAAAATTAATAAAGATGCAGACCAAACTATTATCAAAATAATTTCTGAGCAAGAATTTTTAGATTTAATAGCTTAGCATGTTTGCACATATTGTTATAAAAAAAAATGGTTAATTTGCTAGTCGAGCATAAGCTCTCATCCATTTATCTGGTAGCTCATCGTTAAGTGCTGTTTGGTAATCTTTATAACTACACGGCAAATATTTTTTTTCTGTTTCACCATTTGGTACTTCCATCCACCAACGGTTGCTAAAGTTACTTTTCCAAAATGTAATTTCGTTATCGGCACTTTCTAGGCGTACAAAATATTGCATAAAGTTTTGGTTTTCTTCAGAAGGAAAGTCTGGTTTTCTACCAGTAAAACCTTCTATAAAATACCATATAATTTGGCTGGCTTGTTTTGCGCCTTGGTTATTAGTATCGAAATATGGATTCATTTCAAATAAACCAAAAGAACTCAATTTGTTACTAAAACCAGCAAAACGAGATATTTGACAAGCTTCCTCACCAGAAAAACCATTTGGAGAAGTCGCAGCATTGGCAGGGCATTCAGAACTTTTAAGCGAAGACATGTCTAAGCTTAACATATCGGCTCCTCTTAAAAAAGGTTCTACTTCTAAAATATCTTTTCTTATTTCGCCTAGTCTTAAAGCTTCAAAATTAAGCGATTCTAAAGTATCAATGTTTTTAGGATTGTTATAAAAAGCTTGATGACCTAGATGCGTAATGCTGTTTAAAAAATTTGGCTCATGATTAATAATATGCCATAAAAAAGATGAAGAATTTACTATTTCTGTTTCTAAAACATCTATTTTTTCATCTACAACAACTATTTCGGCAGGGTTCAACTTGTTTTCATAAGCTAAATATTGTCCATAAGTTAAATCGTGTCCGCCGCCTATTATTATTACTACTATTTCTTTTTCAAACAGATATTTTATTACTTCTTTTAATGCTATTTGAGAATCTTTAACTGTAGCTCCGTTTTTTATATCGCCTAAATCTATAATTTTTGGCATATCAAAATGAACATACAATTCATAAAGTTCTGTTCTAATATGGTTCACTCCTTTACCACATCCATGGTTGTCAGAAGAAGACCTATCTTCTTCAATACCTACTATTGCAAGTTTGTAATCGTCTATATTAAAATCAGAACCATCATTAAATGTTATATGTTTTCCCATTTGAAAACTCGACCATTCTTTGTTTGGTTTTTTTATGTTTTTATAAGAAATAGCTTGTAAAAAATCTAGCATAGTAAAAGTTTAAGATTTAAAGATAAAATTTGAACTAGAAAAATTGTGAAAGATTAGCAACTACATATCTTAAATACTTGGTGCATAGTCAAGAAAAAAAGACAATAAATTTTACTTCATCTATTTTAGAAACTAAAAAGACCTGATAAACTTTTGCTTATCAGGTCTTTTTTTAGTTTTATTTCTTAGTGTATATTAAAACATTGCTTGAAAATCAGTATAAGGAACGCCACTTACTACATCTGGATTTTCTAAGTCTTCACTACAAGTCAATGCATCTGCATCTGCATTAATATTTGCTACTCTATTTTCTGGATTTGGGTGCGTGCTTAAAAAAGCTGGTGTACTAGAAGTTCCAATTTTTTCAAAGAATCTAGCTGCTCCTGCTGCGTCATAAGCTGTAGGACAAAGATAATCTACAGAGTATTTGTCTGCTTCTTTTTCATCTGCTCTACTAAATGCCAAACTTGTTAATGAAGCGGCAACATTTCCTAATAGCTCACCATTTTGACCTGTAGTACTAGATAATAAGCTAAGTAAAATATCTAAACCATATTGTTGTTGCAATTGGCTAGAAGAATGTCTTCTATCTGCGTGTGCCATTTCGTGCCCCATAACACCAGCTAATGAAGAAGAGTTTTTTAAATATTTAATTAAACCTGTGTAAACATATATGTAACCGCCTGGCGTACAAAATGCATTCAATGTACTATCGTCATCAATAATGTTTAGTTCCCAAGCAAACTCATCTTTAAAAGTAACTGCTCCACCAGCCAAAATTTGGTCTCTCATAGTATTTAAATAGTTGTAAGCCGCAGCGTTTGAAGATCTATCTAAAATAGTAAATTCACCGCTAGATTTTATTTCAGCATCAACTTTTGCTCCTAAATCTACATCATCTTGTACTGAAAACAAGAAAACTCCTGTACCGTTTTTTTTACAACTAGTAAATAAGCCAAGTACTAAAGTAAAGCATAAAAAAAGTGTAATTTTATTCATATTCATAGTTTTTATTTGTGTACAAAATTAAAAAATAATTGCAAATACTTTGTATAAAAATGCAATTAGAATTAAAACAACAACAATTATCTTGCCAAGCGTGCCTGCCAAAAAGCCTATTAAACTTCCTATTGCAGATCGTAGCGCAATGGTATTGTTATTTTTAGCATATTTTTCGCCTATAAAAGCACCTAAAAATGGACCAAGCAATAGCAGTAAAAATCCAAAACCTGATGTAAAAAAAGTTATAACTACTCCCAATATCAAGCCTATAGTACTTCCTCTTACGCCATGTTTTGTGCCTCCAAATTTTTTAGTACCAAGTATAGGTACAAAATAATCTGCTAGTGCTATTACTATAGTAAGTAAAATTAAAATAGACAAAGTATACCAGCTATATTTTCCACCATCTAAACCAAAATGAACCAAAAATATAGAAACCAAGGCAATAGGTGGACCAGGAATTGCGGGCATTATACTACCTACAAAACCTAAGACTATGAGTGTGATACCTAAAACAATAATTCCAGACATACCCAATATTTCAAAAAAATGCTCCATTTTTAAATCTAAAAATTATATAAATTTACTCTTACAAAAGTATAAAACTAAAGTCAACATTCATTTTTTTTCATTATGCACACTAAAGTGTTTACTGCTTTTGTGAAATTTAGCACGATTTTAGTAATAATTAAGATAAATTTACATTCTACCTTTAAATATTTTAAACATATTATGCTTTACAGAGCCTTTTTTATATTATTTATTTTTGTTTTTAGTTTTGGTGTATTTGGTTTTCAACAAACAAATATGTGGCAAAATAAAGAGAATATTCAAAACTTGATAAAAGAAAGATCTTGGGTAGACTCTGTAATAAATACAATGACGCTCGAAGAAAAAATTGGCCAATTTTTTACGGCATCTGTTTATACAAATAAAGACAATACGCACAAACAAGAAATTTATTCTTTAATAAAAGAACATCATGTTGGTGGTTTATTGTTTTTTAAAGGTCACCCTACAACACAAGCAAACTGGGTAAACGGTTTTCAACAAAGTTCTAAAATACCTTTAATGGTTTCTATAGATGGCGAATGGGGAATAAATATGCGATTGGATAGCACTATTAAATATCCAAGGCAATTGACACTTGGTGCTATACAAGACAATCAGTTGATTTATAAAATGGGAAAACGAATTGCCGAAGAGTGTAGAGCAGTTGGTATTACAGTAAATTTAGCTCCTGTTTTAGATGTAAATAATAATCCAGATAATCCTGTAATAAATGATAGAAGTTTTGGTGAAGATAAGTTTAATGTAGCACTAAAAGGCTTGGCTTATACGCACGGAATGCAAGATGCAAATGTAATGGCAGTTGGGAAACACTTCCCAGGCCATGGAGATACCAATGCAGATTCTCATAAAACACTTCCTGTTATTAATCATAATATCGAAAGGCTAAACAATGTAGAACTTTACCCTTTTAAAACCTTATTTGCCAATAATATGATGGGTGTAATGGCTGCTCATTTACATATTCCAGCTTTAGATGATAGAGAAAACAGAGCCGTTTCATTATCAAAAAAAGTTACAACATATTTATTGAAAGATAGTCTTGGTTTTAAAGGTCTGGTATTTTCAGATGCTTTAAATATGAAAGGTGTAAGTGCTTTTTTTGCTCCCGGAGAAGTAGACAAAGAAGCATTTTTAGCTGGAAATGATATACTTTTATTTTCTGAAGATATTCCTAGAGGCATTAGCTTAATAAAAAAAGCAGTTACAGATAATGTTATTTCTGAAAGCTATATAGATGAAAGGCTGAGAAAAGTTTTATCAAGTAAATTTAAATTAGACTTAACCGAAACAACTTTAATTTCTACCCAAAACCTTAACAAATACCTTACAGATTCTGAAGGCCTAAACATACAAAAACAACTTTTTGAAAAAGCAATTACTTTGGTTTCTAATAAAGAAAAATTAGTACCATTAGATTGGAATAAAAATCCTAAAACAGCTTCACTTAGTATAGGAAAATCTACTTCTTCTGGTTTGCTAAAAACTATTTCTGCTTACGGAAAAGTAGATGCATTTAGCACTAGTAATTATAGCTTAGAAAAACTTTCTAAATACGATCAAGTTATTATTCCAGTGTTTAGTATGAGCAGGTACTCTTCTAAAAACTATGGTTTTTCAGAATCTGAATTAAAAATTATTAAAGATATTGAAGCAAAAACTAAAGTAATTTTAGTGCTTTTTGGTTCGCCTTATAGTTTGAAATATTTCAATGATTTTGAAAACATAATTGTTGCCTACGAAGAAAACAATATAACAGAAATGGCTGTTGCTAATATTTTAGTTGGCAACTTAGGCGTAAGCGGAAAACTGCCAGTTTCTAGTGGTGATTTTACTTCTGGAATGGGTTTAGAGCTAGTTTCTAGCGAAAAAATGAAATATATAAGTCCAAAAGATTTAAATATAAAAACTGGATATTTAGAAAAAATAGATAGCATAATGAATGCCGCCATTAAAGGAGAGGCAACACCCGGAGGACAAATATTGATAGCAAAAGCTGGACAAATTTTTTACAATAAAGCCTTTGGATATTTTGATTATGAAAAAAAGCAAAAAGTAACACCGTCTTCTATATATGATGTTGCATCTATAACCAAAGTTGCAGCTACTACATTGTCTATAATGCGTTTGCAAGAGCAAGGTAAAATTGAATTGAAAAAGACTATTGGAGATTATTTGCCCGAGTTTAAAAGTACAGATATTGCAGACGTAAATTTAGAATCTATATTGCTACACCAGTCTGGCTTACCTGGTTGGATTCCTTTTTATATGCGCACCATGAAAGATTCTTTGTATGGAAAATGGTATCAAACCAGACCAAATGAAGAATTTTGTATACAAGTAGCAGACAATATGTATATGTGTGCAGACTCTACTGGTGTAATTTGGGATATCATTGGAAGACAAGGCGTAAAAGAAAACCCAAAGTACAGATATAGCGATATTGGCTTTTATATTTTGAGAAGAATTATAGAAAATGTTAGCAAACAACCAATAGAAAAATATGTAGACGAACAGTTTTATAAACCACTTGGCTTAAATCATACTACATATTTACCTTTAAAAAAGTTTGCTAAAAATCAAATAGTTCCTTCAGAAGACGATAAATATTTTAGAAACCAAAGAATACAAGGACACGTTCACGATATGGGAGCAGCTATGCTTGGTGGCGTTAGCGGACACGCAGGCATTTTTTCAAACACGCAAGATTTGGCGGTAATTCTTCAAATGCTTTTAAATAAAGGATATTATAACGGTGTTCGATTTTTTAAACCAGAAACTATTGCATATTTTACATCTCCAAAATATATAGATAATAGAAGAGGGCTTGGTTTTGATAAGCCTGTTAGAGAAAGAGATGGTTCTGGGCCAACATCAGATTTATGTTCTTTTGAAACCTATGGACACTCGGGTTTTACAGGTTGTGTAATGTGGGCAGATCCAAAATACGACTTAATATATGTTTTCTTGTCTAATAGAACTTTTCCTACTATGGACAATAAAAAACTCATTAGTAAAAATGTGAGAACCAATATTCAAGATGCTATTTATAACGCTATTGGTGTTAAAAGTGAAAGTGTAAATTAATTAGAAATCTTTAGTAATCAATAAATTGCTGTGTTCAACTCATAAGTACAAAAAGCCTATTTTTTATAGTTAATATTTACGCCTAACCATTTTTCCATTTCACTTTTTGAAAAACCTTTTCTTTCGGCGTAGTTATCTAACTGGTCTTCAGAAATTTTTCCTACACCAAAATATTGCGATTTTGGGTGAGCAAAATACCAACCACTTACAGAAGAAGCAGGATAAATAGCACAAGATTCTGTAAGCTTTGCGCCAATATTTTTTTTAACTTCTAATAAATTGAATAATGTAATTTTTTCTGTGTGTTCTGGACAAGCTGCATAGCCTGGTGCAGGGCGCATACCAACATATTTTTCTCTAATTAAATCTTGCATATTTAAATCTTCATCAGCACTATAAGCCCAATATTCTTTCCTTATACTTAAATGCAATCTTTCAGCAAATGCTTCTGCAAGTCTATCTGCTAAGGCTTTTAGCATAATGCTGCTATAATCGTCATTTTCGGCTTTAAACTTGGCTAAATATTTTTCAATTCCAATACCAGCAGTTACAGTAAATGCGCCTATATAATCTTGTTTGCCACTTTCTTTTGGTGCTATAAAATCACTTAGGCAAGTATTGCTCATTCCAGAACGCTTTTCAGATTGTTGTCTTAAATTATGAAGCAGTACTTTTTTGTCTTCATCAATAAGTTCTATATCGTCATCGTTTATGGTGTTTGCAGGAAATAAACCAAAAACGGCTTTTGCTGTCAACCATTTTTCTGCTATTATTTTATCAAGCATATCATTGGCATCGTTAAATAAATTATTGGCGGCTTCTCCATACTTATTGCTCGTCAATATTTTAGGGTAAGTTCCTTTCATTTCCCAAGTATTAAAAAACGGACTCCAATCTATGTATTTCCTCAATTCTTTCAAAGAATAATCTTCAAAAACCTTTACGCCCAAAAAATCAGGTTTTTTAATTTCATTAAATTCCAATTTGAGCTTATTTGCTCTCGCTTCTTCTAAACTTACGTAGTTTATGGTTTCTTTTTTGCTATTGTAAATAGTTCTAAGCTCTTCGTATTCTTCTTTTATAGTTTGTGCAAAAGCTACATTGTCTTTACTTAAAAGTTTTTCTACAACAGGTACAGATCTCGAAGCGTCTAAAATATAAACTGTTTGTCCTTTTCGGTAGTTTTCGTCTATTTTTACTGCGGTATGAATTTTAGAAGTTGTAGCACCACCAATTAAGAGTGGTAATTCAAAATTGGCTTTTTCCATTTCTTTTGCCATAGTTACCATTTCATCTAGCGAAGGCGTTATTAAACCGCTCAAACCAACAATGTCAACTTTGTGTGCTTTTGCTGCTTCAATAATTTTTTCTGGTGGCACCATTACGCCAATATCTATAATTTCGTAGCCATTGCAAGCCAATACTACTCCTACTATATTTTTTCCAATATCGTGCACATCTCCTTTTACTGTTGCCATTAAAATTTTGCCTCTAGATTCTGTATTTCCCTTTTCTTCTTCTAAAAACGGTGTTAAATATGCTACAGATTGTTTCATTACACGTGCAGATTTTACTACTTGTGGTAAAAACATTTTTCCACTTCCAAACAAATCGCCTACGTGATTCATTCCTGCCATAAGTGGCCCTTCTATTACCGTTAAAGGACTTCCATATTTTAGTCTTGCCTCTTCAGTATCTTCAATTACAAATTGATTTATCCCTTTAGTTAAAGCATATTTCAACCTTTCTTCTACATTATTTTTTCTCCAAGATAAATCTGCTGTTTTTCCTTTTTTTGTTCCTGTAAAAGACTCCGCTATTTCTAGTAATCTTTCTGTTGCATCTGCTCTTCTATTTAAAATAACATCTTCTACCTTTTCTAAAAGTTCTTTAGGTATTTCATCATAAACTTCTAGCATTGTTGGGTTTACAATTCCCATATCCATTCCATTTTGAATAGCATAATACAAAAATACTGAGTGCATAGCTTCACGAACGGCATTGTTTCCTCTAAAAGAAAACGAAACATTGCTAACGCCTCCACTTACTTTTGCTCCGGGCAAATTTTCTTTTATCCATTTTGTGGCGGCAAAAAAGTCTACCGCATAATTATTGTGTTGTTCTATTCCTGTTGCTACAGGAAAAATATTGGGATCAAAAATAATATCACCAGCAAAAAAGCCAACTTCGTTAACTAAAATATCATAAGATTTTTTACAAATTTCTATTCTTCGCTCAAGTGTATCTGCTTGCCCATCTTCATCAAATGCCATTACAACTGTAGCAGCACCATACATTTTTATTTTTTTTGCTTGTGCTATAAAGGCTTCTTTACCTTCTTTTAAACTTATAGAATTTACAATTCCTTTCCCTTGTATGCATTGCAAACCTGCTTCTATAATTTCCCATTTAGAAGAATCTATCATTATAGGAATTTTACAAATATCTGGTTCTGAGGCTATTAAATGTAAAAAAGTTTTCATTGCATAAACACCGTCAAGCATTCCTTCGTCCATATTTACATCAAGAACTTGTGCACCACCATTTACTTGGTCTAGTGCTACGCTAAGTGCTTCTTCATAATTTTCGCTCATAATAAGGCGCAAAAACTTTTTAGAACCTGTAACATTTGTTCTTTCTCCTACATTTATAAAATTTGCTCCTTTATAAACTACCAAAGGTTCTAAACCAGAAAGTTTTAATGTGTAATCTTTTTCCAAAATATATGTGTTTTGTATACAAAGGTAATATGGTAGTAACAAAAAAAAGACCTTGAAGTAGTGTATTTCAAGGTCTTTTTGTATTTATTTATTATATCTACATATTAAAAATCTGCCAAACTAAACCTCAACGTAACACCTGCTCTGGTATTTGAAGAAGGAAATGAAGCAGCAGTTTTTGGAGCTGTTCTGCTGTAATCACAGAATATTCTTATGTTGAATTGCTTATTGATAACATAATCTATTGATGGCGAAATCGTCATTGTTTGTGCACCACTAGAAGGTAGCGAAACGCCTTGATCTAGTTTATGGTTTACTATAACATTATCTCTTATAGAAAAATCGAATCGCATATTTAATTCGTTGTATAATACAACGGCTTCTTTTTTCCATTTAATAGGTAGTTTCAAGCCTTTTATACGATAGCCTACACCCAAAGTATATGTTTCAGCATTGTTTTCTATCATTTGAAAATCTGTAAAGTTCATTGCCATAGAACGTGTTTTCTTGTAATCAAATCTTGCTGTAAGACCATTTTTAAAAGTCATATCTATACCTATTAATGGGCTTAAACTTTCAGAAATAATAATAGATGGAATATTAAACTGCGTAAAATTATTTCCATTTAAACTATCTCTAGGTATTTCACCAGTTGCACCTTCAAACTCTGTATTGTCAAAGTTGGTTTGAAAACTATTTACTTGCATAGTAGAGCCATAACCACTTCTAATACTAAAGTTAGAGAATATTTTTTTCGCCCACTTCATTTTTGTTATTCCATTATAGGTAATTTTCCAATTTGGCAATGGAAAGGCTCTAAACGGATTTAAATTAACTTTAGATGCATCTATTCCTTTATATGCTGCTAAAAATGAAGGAATTAAAACATCTTGCGAAGTTGGACCATAACCAGCGGCATAATTTGGATTTTCTGGCGAAACGGTATCGCTTGGGTTTATGTAATTTCCAATACTAGTTGGATCTTGTTGTTGTAGTCTTCTCGAAATTACTGCTCTATTTGATTCGAATGCCTTGTAAGTGTCGTTTAGCCAGTCTTCATCATATCTTTTAAACATTGTTTTTAAAGTAACTGTTGTAACAGAATAAGAACCCATTTCTGCTGGTAGTAAGTGTTCCCAATCTCCTGCTTCATCGGTTTTTTTGAAAAACTGTGAGTGATTTTGCGTTTTATTTTGATCGAAAGTTAAATCTATTTTTAAATTATTGATTGGCTCCAAAGTTGCTTTTAAACTAAATGTCTTAGAGAAAGTTTGGTTGAACTTTTGATTCAATAAAGTATCTGAAGAAACCCAATTTTGAGCTGCTGCATCATCTAGCCATTCGTCTCTTCTGTCTGCATCAAAACCTTTAAATAGTTCAAAACCTGGTTGGTGTCCAAATACAAAATCCCAACCTGGTGCTTGCCTTTGTTTATCGTCTATACCAAAAAACCTTGTTTGTGGCACATAACCTGGTAAAGTAGTTGCTCTATTTTCTGAATAATTTAAATTTACTTTTTTAAGCATTAGCAATGGCTTAAAAATAATATTTTCTATAACAGATGCTGGAACTTGCTTTTTAGCTTTGTTCTTTTTACGTGTTTTTATTTGCTTTTTGTAATTTTTTATCTTCTTTTTAGAAAGCTTAATTTGTTTGTCAAGGTTTTCTTTTTCTAAGTCTTTATTTTCTTTAATCTTTTTAAGCTTAGCTTTTTCTTTGACAATTTTATCTTTTATTTTACCAATTTCGGTATCAATTTTCTTTCTTGCCTTTATTACATTATCTTTTTTCTTTTGTTTGGCTTCTTTTGTTCCAGAATTTGATCTTCCGGTAAATTTCTTTAAATAAGGAATACTATTATAAAGCTTATTCATAGACAAAGTAGAGTTTAATCTCAACTCTTGATTATTATTCATTGTATTTCCTAAAGAATTTTGAACTAAGTCTCCAGTTTCATTTTGGCGAAGTGGCGCTGCTATCCAATTATAAGATGATGAGTAATTAAACTTTGTAGAAGTAAAACTAAGTAGAGGAATTTTATTTAATGGTAAAGTATAAGATACACTCAAGTTTTGTGAGAAATTTGTGTTTCTACCACCTTTGGCTATATTGTTCCAAATTTCATCTCTTTCTTCTTTTGTATCAATTATACCTTGGGCTTCATCTATTCTAGAATTATTGGCTGCACCATAGTTTATACTCAAAGATTTAAATGGATTGTAGTTAAAAGTATAATTTCTATCCCAGGTAAAAAACTTGTTAAAAGTACTCGGTAAAGTAAAGTCTTCTCCATCTAACTGTCTTAATTTCAATTCTCCAAACTGCCTGTTGAATTGAGTATTGAATGCTAAAGTAGAAGGAAAAAAGTTGATATTAATATCCTTGATAATTGTTAACCATTTAGATCTTGATTTTATCATTTTTTTGAAAGGATAAAGATATTTTGGTTTTAAGGTGTAATTGTAATCTAGCCTTGCAAGATGGTTTCTAATATAATCGCTTTCTGTAAATGGATCAGAAAATATTTCTTCGGTGTATGCATAAGTTAGTGCAAAATTTGAAGGATTAAATGGTAATAATAATTTTACATTTTCACCCGGAAGTTTTCTTACATTAGTAAAGTTGAAACCTCTTCTAGTATTTATGGTTTGAATTGTTTTTTTATAATCTTGTAGTGTATCGCCATTCATAGTAGATAAAACATCTTTTGATGTAATATCTAGCTGGTAAGGATCAAATTCTGGTGTGCTGAAGTTTTGCATTATGCTTCCATAAAATGGCAAACGAATTTTGGCTTTTTCACCAAAGAATTTACCTAATTCTAAATTTCCAGAAAAATTATATTGTACAAAGTTGTTTTGGTATCGCTGATCTACTTGCTGATCTACTTGTCCAAAACCAATTCCGTGCATGTTTGTAGAAAAATTTAAGTTTCCTAAATCTGCAAGTTTTACCGCTACAGATGCCAATGCAGCGGACCCACTTCTTTCATCAAATCCAGAAAGTCTCAATTCATTGAACCAAACTTCTGCACACTTGCTCAATCCATCATCTTCTGCCCAAGGGTTTTGCTGAGATTCTTTTTTTGGATTTCTAATTCCAAGCATCATTACTTGTACAGAACCAATATCGGGTATTCCTTTTATGGTAATAAGACCACCGTCTTCTGTGGTGTAAGGAAAAGGTACAATATTAGAAATTCCAGATTCATTTCTTGCTTTTTTTGCTAATATTAATTCTTCCAATCTTAAATCTATTTTGTTAGATTCTGGCCAAACTAAATCTCTATCTGTTTCAGAATCATTGTTGTATGCATTTCCGTCTGCAGTAAAAGTTAGTGGAATTTCATATTCATAGTAATTTTCTGTAAAGTCTACACCAAAACGAATAAATGCAGTTAAAGAATTGTCTTCTGGCATTGCTTCTCCTGCTAGTCTATTGGCGTGTATATCCATAATTACACGCTTGTAGTTTCTAAAATCTATATCAAAATTTTTGAAAACTGCTCTTGCGTCTCCATCTTTTAAGTCACAAACATTTGCACTTATAGATTGTTCGTTTTGTTCTATTACTTGGTTTGCATTTGCTGCAATACCTTGCTCTCTATTTATACCCGGTGGCAAAATATAGTTTACTGGATCTTTGGTGTTACTTTCTTCAAAGTTTACTTGTGTTACATTAAAGAAGGTTCCATCTTCATCTGTAGGAATATTTCCACCAGCTGTAGACAAATCAAAATTATATCTTCTCCATTGGTTTCTAATTAATTCTAAAGTTGCTAGTCTTATATTTACAGAATCTTCAAAGTTTGTTAGAAACATTCTCATAAACTGAATAGATGTAAAGTCTTGAATATTTCCTATTCTGGCATTAAATTCTTGCACAGGAATTCTAAACTGATACCATTTATATGCAGGTAAATCATTGTCGTATAAAGGAAAGCCTTCTTTTTCTAATACAGAAACAATATAAGGGTGATTATCTACATTCATTCCCGGAAAAAGATCTACGATATATTGATAATAAGCTTCGTTTTCATTTAAAGAATTATCTCTGTTTAAATCTTCAAGGTCTGGTGTATTGGTATTTGAAAGAACTTCAGTTCCGCTTAATACTGGAGAATTGTTTTCAACACCACTATAGTTTTTATAACGTTGTAAAATACTAGCTACGCCATCATAAATTTCATCTTGATAATGGTAAAAATTATCTTGCGATGGATCTGCAATAATTTTATCTTTTGCGGCTTGGTCTATATTTAAACCATCTATAAATGTTTTAAATTTTTCTGCTTCTCCTAAATCATTTAGTCCATCAAAACCAACATCTTGTACAGCACGCAAGTTTGCATCATTATCAAAAGCATTGGTTATAGGTTGTGTTTTTGGTACAGCACCCCAAACTGTAGAATCTACTAAAGAAACATCTGCACTCAAGCCATTTTCATAAAGCATTTTAGAGTCTTTTAATACGTCTTCAGAAATTGTTCCCAAGTTTAAATGCATTTGTCCGCCTCTATGGTTGTCGTTATAAATAAACGGATCCATCATCCAAAACTCTACATATTCTACATTAGAAACTTCAAAGTTATTGGTTTCAATTCCTCTCATCATTCCTGCCCATCTACTTTTCGGGTCTATTAGCCTACCATCTGGTCTTAAACCTTTAGAAATACCATTTTCTGGCGTTTCGTCTTCATAATTATATGGTCCTCTTTCTTCAGGAAAATACTGCAAATCTAAAGTGAATATCTGCTCTGGTAGTGGATTTTGATTGGTTGGGTATAATTCTGTTCTAAAAACTTTTCTTACAAAGTGATTTGCTTTAAGTTCGTTTGCATTGAAAACTTCTGGAGGACTTATATCTTTTCTATCTAAAAGTGAAGGGTCTATATTAAACCAAGCTAGTTTTGCTCTATTAAAATTATACCTTAAATCTTTAGTAAGTTCTGCTTCTGGAAACATTATGTTTCCACTTTTATCTGTAGCATTTTTTGGTGTAGAAGCCAAACGCCAAGTGGAAGGCGCTCCTTTTAAATCTATACCGCTACTAGAACCTTCAAAATCGTCTAAATATACTGTTGCTTCATCTTTTTTACCTATAAAACGATTGTGCCCTGGAATTAAATGTGCTACTTCACCTTGTACCGTAATGTTTGACATTTCCTTGGTGTTGTATATCGGAAGTGCATCTAAAGCTTTGGTTAAAAAGGGAACATCTGTTCCATATTTAAAATCTAAACCAAGTATGGTGTTGTTTATAGGGTCATCGCCAAGGTTTACTTTTTGAGAAAATGGTCTTTCTGCCATATTCATTACTGTACCACCTATGTAAAATTTATCAGATACACGGTAATCTAACCTTGCAGCCATTAAAGATCGTTTCTGAAAACCAAACAATGCATTGTTTTCAAAGTCTACTTTTATTTGCTGTCCTGAATTTAAAAGTGCATCGTTTATAATAGTTACTACTCCAATATTATAATCTACTGTATAGTCAGAGCCTTCTGTCAATAATATTCCGCCCATAGAAACCGTAACAGAGTTTTCGGGTAGGTTAAAGGCGTTTAGCTGAATTACATTTCCGCCTCTACCTTTATATCTTCCTTTTATTACAAATCGGTTTTTTTCGGGTCTTTGCTGTGCTAAAAACAAAGCAGAATCGTATAATTCTGGAAAAGTAAAATCGTCTACCAATTCTGGGTTTCCTGCTTCTGTAAGTGCTTTTGCTAGGTGTTCGCCAAATGGTTCTACTACAGGAAAAATTAGTCTTCCGTTTTGTGGACTAATCGTTACTCCAGGTTGAAAATCGAACAGTCCATCTGCTTGCGGATCGCCTTGGTTGTTTAGATTGTCTAAACTTAAAACTCTAATAATTTGTTTTTCTTTTAAGTTTCCTTTTGGTAAAAATCTTTTTTGTCCGCCTCCTGGATCTTTGTAAAAAATGTCTAGTCTAAAATCTTCTGGACTAATTTGAAAAGCACCTAGAGAATAGATATTTCTCATCATTAAATTCCAAGTTGGTAAATCTTGCCTTTGAGAAGTACTTCTAAGCATTTTTACAAATAAAGCTTTTGATGTAGATAAAGAATCTGGTGGTACGTTTCTAGATAATTCTCCTACTTGATACACTTGTCCATTATATGTATACTTAAATGCAACACCTAAAACCTGGTTTGGCTGTAGTGCCGAGTTTAAAGAAAGATAGCCTAATTGTGGATGAAAAGTATATTCTGATGGAGATAATAACTTAGCAAAAGTTTTTTCAAAGTCTTCTATTGGATTCAAATTAAAATTTGGTCCTTGAAGTTGTGTTACTACATTGTCTACATATCTAGTATTTGGGCTAGAAATAAGTCTATTGTATAAGTCATTGGCATCATTGCTTGGTAAATTATTGCCCATAAGTGGATTTACCATATTAGAATAAGGATTGTTTTCGCCTAAATCCATTAAGGCTACCACATCTCTAATGTTTTGTGTTTGGTTGGTTCTATTGGTTACCCAAACTTCTAATTCTTCAATCGTAATTAAAGAAAGAATATTTGGCTGCTGAGCAAGTGCATCGTCATATTGGTTTCTAAAGTATTCTGTTAAAAAATAGTGTTTATCTGCTTCAAACTGATCTGCATTTACTTCAAATGTTTGTGTTTGTGCTCCGTCTTCTATTATTAAAGATTGCTTTTGAGATTGTTGTTCAGAAAAAACACTAGTAACTGTTAAATGACCAAATTTTAAAATAGATTTAAAGCCTTGTAAGCTTTGTGCGCCTGTAATTAATTGTGTTTCTAGTGGAAAACTTACATTTCCACCTTCTAAAAGTTGAATAATATCGTCTTCTTCGCCAGTATATTGTAGTTTAAATTCATTGTCGAAAGAAAAACCTGTTTGGTTGTTATATTTTAGCGTCAATTGCATTTTGTCACCAATTTTACCAGTAACGCTCATGTTTATTCCCATATCAAAAAGCAAACTTCCTTGCCCTCTATTTCTTAGTGGAACTGCTGGATTGTTATAGCGTTGTCCTTGCCCACCAAGTGTAACTTCTACGTTTCCTTGTGGTCTAATATCTATAGTGTTACTTCCAAATATTTTATTAAAAAACTGCTTATTTACATTTATTGGAGGAATAATAGTGTTTGAATTTTCTATCAAGTTTTTGGTATTGGCTTTTTGTTTCCAATAATCATCCATTTCTTTACTTGTAGTATATTTTATGTATTCTTCAAAAGTTAAGTATGTTGGTGCTTTTATATTTACGCCGTTTACGGTTTCTGTTACTATATAAGAATCTGTTTCTGGGTCGTAGCTAACTTCTTTTACTACAACACTTGGATCGTCCAAATCAAAGGGGTTTGTATTTGGATTGTTAATAAAATCGTCTTGTCTTTCATCTAAAATATTTTGTGCAGTATCTGACTGTGCCAAAACAGAAAAACTCATTAACAAAGCAAAATAGCTTAGTAGTAATCTTTTTAAATAAATAATATTCATTAACGCATTAATTTTAAGCTATCTTTAATTAAACTTTCAACTGTGGATGTATCTGGGTTGTTTACCATAGCTTTGTTTATTGCTTTGATACCAATATTTTTATTAAAACCTAGCGATACCAGAGCCATAAGTGCTTCTTCTTTTATATTACTGTATGAAACGCCTTTTTCTTCAGCAAATTGTGTTGTGGCTACAACTTTATCTTTTAATTCTAAAATAATTCGCTGAGCAGACTTTGGACCAATGCCTTTTATGCTTTTTACAAATGCCACATCGCCAGAAACTATGGCGTTTATTATGTCTGAAACTTTGTATGTAGAAAGCATAGTAATAGCCGTATTGGAGCCTACTCCAGATACTGAAGTTAGCTTTTCGAAAAGCTCTTTTTCGCTTTGTTCAAAAAAACCATAAAGTATAAAACCAGTTAGATTTTGGTTTTCTATTTTTCCTACTTGTTTTATAAACAGCCTGCATTCTTGTAGGTCTTTAATATGTTCGAAAGTGATTAAACTTACATTGACTTCGTAACCAAGCCCATTTACGTCTATCCAAATATAAGTTGGTGATTTAAAAGTAATTTTACCTTTGATGTATGAAAACATATAGTGTTGCTAAGATTTTATTAGCTTGCGAAGATACAAATTCTTGTATAATATGTTAATAAGTGTAAAAGTTTTTGTTTAAATGTATTTTTATATTTTCAATACCTCAATACCATACTGATTTATGCTTTTAAAGTTTCACAAATCGGAGTTGTAAATTTGGTCCAAACATAATTATTGTTTGTATTGTACTCTTTGCCATATTCTGAGAAAATAGCTTATTAATTTCTAATTTTTTTCTTGTTAAGAATTATTTTAACATTTTAATCAGAATAATAAATTACTTATTGCGTTTCAGATTTAAGCTTGGCAATTTTGCCTTATGAACATTTTTAAATATAAAAATGAAAAACTTATTAATACTATTTACACTTTTATTTTCGATAAATTCATTTGCACAATCTGCTGGAGACTATATAGATGTATTACATTTTAAAGACGGATCTGTAGTAAAAGGAATTGTTTTAGAGCAAATTCTTGGAAAATCTGTAAGTATTCAAAATAAAGATGGAGAATTGAAAAAATTTCAGCTTTCTGAAATAGAAAAAGTAAGTAAAGAGCTAGATTTAAGTTCTCAAAGAGTGAGAACAAAGTTATGGATGAATAAATTTAAGCCATTTAAAAAAGAATATACTATTGATTTTGAAAGTAGTTTAGGTATGAAAGGAGCAGGGTTTAGAGTTTATAATGGCTATAAGTTTAGTCGGTTTGCAATATTGAGTTTAGGAGTTGGTTTTGAAGTTTTGGCTATAAATTATCAAAATTTGGCAGCTCCTTCATTAAGTTTAAACTTGGCTTTTTCTGGAGAAATTTTAGATAAAAGAATAACACCTTATTATCAAGTAGAACTAGGTTATGGATATGTAATAGAAAGAAATAACATTGAAATATTTGAAGAATATGGAAATTTGGTTGAAGATGATTCATTTGCTTTTGATGCTTATAAAACTACAAATTATGGCGGACCAATGGGAGCATTGGTTTTTGGCTTAAAGTTAAAAATTAAAAAAGGCTACATTAAATTAGCATTAGACTATAAAGCAAATTCAAATTTTTATGATGCTACACCAGTTCACGTAGATAAAAATAATACTATGAAAATTATTGGAGAATCTTTTAAAAGTTTTTCTCTATTATCTGGTGCTGGAGTAAGAATTGGTGTAGGTTTTTAATATTCTGTTTGTTGTATTATTGGTTTGCAAAATTGCTATAAATATATAATTTTAGCGTATTAACATTTTTTTAGAACTTATAGTTTTTAACAATTAAATGCTTTACAATCAAAGCTTTAAAAATTTTGATTAACATACTTAAAGTTTAATTAACTTTTCAAAAAAATACTAGTAAATACATTTGAGATTATTATTTAACCTAAAACTAATTTGAAATGAAAAATTTAAAAATTATCTTATTGCTCTTTGTTACAACATTTTCTTTTTCTGCCATGGCGCAAAATATTGGAGACTATATAGATGTAGTACATTTAAAAAACGGAAGTAAAATAAAAGGTGTTATTGTAGAACAAATACCAGGAGAAAAAATAAAAATTAAAACCAGCGATGGTAGTGAATATGTTTTTGCGGAAACTGATGTTTTAAAATTTACCCGTGAAGAAAAACCAAAAGAAAACTTAAAACCAAAAGAAAATCCTTTGAGTTATATCAACAATTATAAAAGAAAAGGAAAAGGCTATTTTTTTGAAGCAGAAATTTTGAATGGTGGTTTAGGGTCTGGACTAAGAATAACAAATGGTTATCGTTTCAATCAGTATGCTAAGCTAGGTTTTGCACTTGGTGGCGAAATGATAAATAGTATATATAACGGACCTTATACTGGAATGGGAGGAAATGGCTACCAAGTAAATAATCAAACAACTGTTTTAAGTGCAAACTTATCTATTTCTGGCGATATTCTTGACAAAAGAATTACACCTTTTTATCAAGCAGAATTAGGTTATGGCATTGATCCAAATACTATCAATAATCAATC
The DNA here is from genome assembly GCA_937139485.1 of uncultured Bacteroidota bacterium. Classification (GTDB taxonomy): domain Bacteria; phylum Bacteroidota; class Bacteroidia; order Chitinophagales; family UBA8649; genus CAKZQD01. The sequence goes on from CAKZQD010000173.1 coordinate 20,939, forward strand.
TTTTGAAGTTTTCCAAGGACTAATGTCTTCAACTATGTTTGGTGTTAAATTTAAAACTAAGAAGAAGATTGAATACAAGCTGGGTGTAGATTTACGAACTATGTCCTTATTCAATTCAAACGCCTTCATAAACAACCCTAGTATAGGTTTTAGATTTGGAATAGGATTTTAAGGAGTTTAAATTTATACATAATTAAAAAATCAAACATTAAGTCATTAAGAGCTTAATTTTCCTTAATGCCTTAATGTTTAAAAAAAAGCCAATTAAAAAAATATAAGCAAAAATTTGCTCTCTTATATTCAAACAAATTTTTTATAACATCAATTAGCATTAGATTCTCTGGGAATGAATTTTTAGATATTTTTGTTTTGGCTTAAATGGAAGCTTTTCACACTTTCAATTTATGTGTATTTAAAAAAATCAAACATTAAGGTATTAAGAGCTTAATTTTCTTAATGCCTTAATGTTTAAAAAATATACAATCTTAGTTTTTTGTATTGAAAGATATTTTTGTTTTTGCTTAAATGGAAGCTTTTCACACTTTCAATTTATGTGTAATTAAAAAAAATTAAACATTAAGGTATTAAGAGCTTAATTTCCTTAATGCCTTAATGGTTAAAAAAAAACCAAATTAAAAAATATAAGCTAAAATTTGCTTTCACATATATTCAAACAATTTTTTTATAACATCAAATAGCATTAGATTCTCTTGGAATGAATTTTTAAATATTTTTGTTTTGGTATAAATTGAAGAGTTTCATAAAACTAAAGTAATAATATCAATCAATGACTTTGTATTCAATTGTATACTTTGAAACTATAAATTCTTGTTTTTTATTAAAATATTCAACGTAGCCATTGTATTTAAAAGTGCCAATTATATCAGTTTCAAAACTAAAATATCCACATACAAATTCTTTTGAATGATGAGGAATGCGAACTGTATCTTTCTGCAATGGTCTTATGATGAAAAATCCAGAAAATGAATCTACAGAATCTTCGATGCAGATTGTCACCGAACCAGTATCGCCAGAATTAAGTGTTTTATTTTCTAAAGTAATATTCAGATTGTTTTTTTTATGGCAAGAAAATAAAACAAGTAATATTGTAAATAAAAAAAATCTACTTAACATCTTTAAAACTTATCTCCTCAAATACATACTCTTCATTTTTTCAAATTCCCTAAAAACAGGATCTTTCAAATCTTTTATAAAGTGAATAGCTTCACCAGTAGATTTCATTTCTGGCCCTAGTTCTTTTTTTACATTAGGAAATTTATGAAAACTAAAAACGGGTTCTTTTATAGCCCAGCCAGTAAGCTGCTTATCGTATTCAAAATCTGAAATTTTTTGCTCGCCAATCATAATTTTTGTAGCAATATTCAAATATGGAATTCTATATGCTTTACTAATAAATGGAGTAGTTCTAGAAGCTCTTGGGTTGGCTTCTATAATGTAAACTTTCTCATCTTTTATGGCAAACTGAATATTTATTAAACCTTTTACATCTAGCGCAAAAGCAATTTTTTCAGTATATTCTTCCATGGTTTTTATCACATGGTCAGAAAGGGTAAACGGCGGCAATACAGCATTTGAATCTCCAGAATGAATTCCTGCAGGTTCTATATGTTCCATCACGCCCATAATGTGCACTTGCTCGCCATCGCATATTGCGTCTACTTCTGCTTCTGTGGCTCGGTCTAAAAAGTGATCTATTAAAATATTGTTTTCTCCAAAAGTATTGATGATGTCCAGAACAGAATCTTGTAATTCTCCATCATTAATTACTATTTTCATTTTTTGCCCACCAAGTACATAAGATGGTCTTACCAATGCAGGGTAGCCAACAGTTTTAGCTACCTCCAAACAACCAAACAATGTTTTTGCAGCTCCATACTTAGGATAAGGAATATCTAGTTCTTTCAGTAAATCTGAAAAACGCTCTCTATCTTCTGCAGTATCTAAACTTTGGTATGAAGAACCAATAATTTTAATTCCATGTTGTTCAAATTTCTCTGCCAATTTCAAAGCCGTTTGACCACCTAACTGAACTATTACGCCTTCAGGTTTTTCATATTCTATCAACTCTCTTACGTGCTCCCAATATACAGGCTCAAAATATAACTTATCTGCCGTATCAAAATCTGTAGAAACCGTTTCTGGGTTACAATTTACCATTATAGCTTCATAACCTGCTTCTTTTATGGCCTGAATTCCGTGTACACAACAGTAGTCAAATTCAATTCCTTGTCCTATTCTATTTGGGCCAGAACCTAAAACAATAATCTTTTTCTTTTCTGAAACAATGCTTTCGTTTTCGTATTCAAAAGTAGAATAATAATAAGGCGTTTCTGCTGCAAATTCTGCCGCACAAGTATCTACCATTTTATACACTCTATTTATACCTAGCTCTTTTCTTTTGGCATAAACGGCATCTTCTTTTACACCGCCTAGCAAAAATGCAATTTGAACATCAGAATATCCTTTTTGCTTTACTTCAAGCATAAATTCTTTAGAAAAAGTATCTAAATTTTCTTTCTTTATTAAGTTATCTGTTTTTACTAAATCATACAATTCATATAAATACCACTTATCTATTTTGGTAATTTCGTGTAGTTTTTGAATTGGCATTCCCAGTTCCAAAGCATTTTTTAGTAAAAATATTCTATCAGAACCAGGGTTTTCTAGCCCGTGAACTATTTTATCTATATTCAAGTTTTCCTTTTGGCTGGCACCCAAACCATCTTTTCCTTGTTCTAAACTTTGACATGCTTTTTGCAGCGCTTCTTGAAAAGTTCTTCCTATTCCCATGACTTCTCCCACAGACTTCATTTGTAGCCCAAGTTCTTTTTCTGCTCCCGGAAATTTCTCAAAATTCCACCTTGGCATTTTTACTATAACATAGTCAAGTGTAGGTTCAAACATTGCCGAAGTACTTCCAGTAATTTGATTTTTCAGCTCATCAAGAGAATATCCAATAGCTAATTTTGCAGCTATTTTTGCAATAGGATAGCCCGTAGCTTTAGAAGCCAATGCAGACGAACGAGAAACTCTTGGATTCATTTCTATGGCATAAACTTCTTCCGTTTCTGGATTGATAGAAAACTGAACATTGCAGCCACCAGCAAAGTTTCCAAGTTTTTTCATCATCAACTTGGCTTGGTTTCGCATTTCTTGGTATGCTTTGTCAGAAAGTGTCATTGCAGGAGCTACAGTTACAGAATCTCCTGTGTGTATTCCCATTGGGTCAAAATTTTCAACTGTACAAATTACAACTACATTGTCTTTTGCATCTCTAATTAATTCCAATTCGTATTCTTTCCAACCAATTACGGCTTTTTCTACCAATACTTCGTGTGTTGGCGAAGCTTCAAGACCTCTTCTAAGTTTTATTTCGAGATCTTCTTTGTCGTGTACAAAGCCACCGCCATAACCACCAAGTGTATATGAAGGTCTTATTACTAAAGGAAAACCAAGCTCTTGTGCTATTTCTTTTCCTTCTAAATATGAATTGGCAGTTTTTGAAGGACATATATTAATGCCCAAATCAATCATAAACTCTCTAAAACGCTCTCTGTTTTCTGTTTTTTCAATCGCAGCAAGGTCAGCACCCAAAATTTTAACTCCAAATTCTTCCCAGATACCTAATTCGTCTACTTCAATAGCCAAATTCAAAGCCGTTTGTCCACCCATGGTTGGCAAAACAGCATCAATATCGCCATGTCTTTCCAGTATATTTCTAACAGAATCAGGATTTAGAGGCTTCATATAAATATTTTCTGCCGTCATAGGATCTGTCATAATCGTAGCAGGATTATTGTTTAATAAAGAAACTCTAATTCCTTCTTCACGCAGCGATTTTGCAGCTTGCGTTCCAGAATAATCAAATTCGCAAGCCTGACCTATAATAATGGGTCCACTTCCTAGTATTAAAATATGTTTTAAAGATTTATCTAATGGCATAATACGGGATTTATTAATTTCGCACAAAAATAAACCTTGAAAGGAAATTTCTATTATAATTGAATACGGACATTTCCACAAAATCTTTAGTTTGCTAACAGCTTTTATTATATTAAGTATCGCATTTACAGTTTTTTATTTAAAAATGGTATTAAATTATACAAAAGCTTGGCTAAAAACCAAAGAAGAATTTATAGATTCAAGAATTGAAGATACTATAGAAGTAACAATATTAGTAGCCGCTAGAAACGAAGAAGAAAATATTTTCAATTGTATAAATAGTTTATTAAACCAGTCTTATAAAAAAGAGCTTGTTGAAATTATATTGTTAGATGATTTTTCTGAAGATAATACTGTAGAAATAGCAAAACAATTTATGGCAGTAAAAATTTTACAACTTAAAGAATTTTTGGGAGAAGCATTTCAATATAAAGCTAACAAAAAACGAGCTATAAGTTTAGGTGTAGAGCAGGCAAAAAATAAAGTAATAATTACTACAGATGGAGACTGCGTGTATTATAAAAACTGGTTAAAATCAAAAATGCAGTTTTATTCAAAAACGCAAGCAAAGATGATTACTTCTCCAGTATTGTTTTTTTCTGAAGAAAGTGTTTTCTCAAAATTTATGGAATTAGATTTAATTTCATTAATGGGAATAACTGCTGCTGGTATTAAAAATAAATTGCCAAGTATGGTAAACGGAGCAAATTTATTGTTCGAAAAAGCTGTTTTTGAAGAAGTAAACGGCTTTGAAGGAAATGAAAATATTGCTTCAGGCGATGATGTTTTTTTAATGCAAAAAATACATCAAGTTTATCCTAATACTATCAAGTTTTTAAAAAATAATGAAGCTATTGCTTTTACCAAAGCTCCAAAAAATTTTACTGAATTTGTAAATCAGAGAATCCGCTGGACATCAAAATCAAAAAAACATGCCAACCCAAAAGTTAGAAATGTGTTGGTTATTAATGTTTTATTTTATTTAATATTGACTTTTGGGCTTTTTGTTTTGCCTTTTTTCAATTTCAACTATTTTAAAATAAGTATTGTGTTGTTTGGTTTAAAAATGCTAGTAGATTTTATTTTTTTTAAGAATTTGACTCACTTTTTTGCGAAAGAAAAGCTTTTACGAAGTTTTTTAATTATTGAAATTATGCATTTACCTTACATTTCCATTTTAGGTTTTTTATCTCTGCTTTCAAATTATACTTGGAAAGGACGCAAAGTGTAAATATATTTACGTTATAATGCAAAAACCATTAACACCAAATCAAAAAAATCTTCAAAAATTTAGAAGAAACAAAACAGCTATGTTTAGCCTTGGTGTTATTGTGCTTTTTGTGTTTATGGCTTCCTTTGCTTATGTTTTTATTCCAGATAATTCTCCAGATGCCAATTTGCAAAATCCAAGTATTGCTATGCAATCACCAGGTTTTAAAATGAAGTTTTTAAAGCTTAAAACAGATAAAAAAGTTAAAACATCTTGGTTTAAAACTTTATTTTTGGGTAAAGAATTAGATTTTAAATTAATTGCCATTCTTTCTGCTGAAGAAAAAAATAATGGCAAAATTCTAGTTTCAGAATTTAAAGGAAAAGGCTTTCCAAGCATAAATTACGAATTAGACAAAAGAGAACTGTTTTCAGAAAATTTGCAAGAAAACATAGTCACAAAAACCTACTATTTAGGTACAGACAATCAAGGAAGAGATGTATTGAGTCGTTTGGTTTTAGGCTCTAGAGTTTCTTTATTGGTTGGTTTTGTGGCGGTTTTAATTTCTTCATTGCTAGGAATATTTATAGGAAGCATAGCAGGTTTTTTTAGAGGCTGGGCAGATAAGTTTATTATGTGGAAAATGAGTGTTTTTTGGTCTATACCTACACTTTTGCTTTCTATGGCACTTTATATTAGTTTAAAAGATTTTTTTGAATCTTCTTTTGTTATTATTTTTATAGCAATAGGTTTTACCATGTGGGTAAGTATGGCACGTATAGTAAGAGGGCAAATTTTAGGCATTCGAGAAATACAGTTTGTAGAAGCTGCCGATAGTTTAGGTTTTTCAAACGCAAGAATTATTTTTAAACACATACTACCCAACATTTTAGGACCAATTATAGTTGTAGCAGCATCTAATTTTGCAAATGCTATTTTAATAGAAGCAGGATTGAGTTTTTTAGGACTTGGAGTACAACCGCCAACACCTTCTTGGGGCGGAATGCTAAATGAATACAAAGATTTTGTAGGAACTAATTTATCTTATTTGGCATTATTTCCTGGTTTTTTAGTGATGATATTGGTATTAAGTTTTAATTTAGTGGGCAATGGCTTACGTGACGCCTTAGATATAAGAAACTAATGAGTAAATATTTCGATATAGAAAAAAGAATAGATCAACTTGAAAAAGATAAATTGAGGTCTAATTTGTTGATGAGCATTCACAGAGAAAAAATAGGTGCTTTAGTAAAACTTACCGAATCTGTTAATAAAAATTATAATGCCAAGGCGGTATTAGGTATGCTAGATCAAAGTTTAACAGAAATAATGAAGGTAAAGCATTTTGCGCTTTATGTAAAAACAAAATCTTGGAAACTAATGCTAAATACTGGTGTTTCTTTAGAAAATGTAGAAGTAGATTTTGAAAACGATTTAAATTATATTTTAAAAACTCAAAACACAGAAAGAGTAAAAAATACCGCTCTTAAAGAATTTAGTTCAGTAATACCTGTATTACATAAAAACGAGCAGGTAGCTTTTTTATTTATAAAAGATATTGAAATAGAAGAACTTGGCTGTTCTACAGAAGAAAAATTAAGATTTATAGAATCACTTTTAAGCCTTACAATAATATCTTTACAAAACAAAAAACTATTTAAACAGTCTAAAATTGATATAAATAATGAAGACTTAATTATTGCAGCAGAAGTACAAGCAGAACTTATACCAAGCGTATTTCCAATAAATAAGCATTTTGAATTTTCTGGAAAATATATTCCTTTCGATATTATAGGAGGCGATTATTATGACTTTATAAATATAGATGAAGACAATATTGCATTCTGTATTTGTGATGTGGCAGGAAAAGGAGTTTCTGCTGGTATGTTAATGTCAAATTTTCAAGCAGCACTTAGAACATTAATATCTAGAGATTATGATTTAAAAAATTTAGTAACAGCCCTCAACGAAAAAGTTTTAAATATTACAAAACAGTTTAGGTATATTACTATGTTTATAGCCATGTATAACACCAAAACAAGGAAATTGCAATACGTAAATGCAGGGCATAATCATCCAGTATTAAAAAATGGAGAAAATATCATTAAACTTACCAAAGGTTGTACCATTCTTGGAATGATAAAAGACCTAGGAAACATAGAAGTAGGTGAAAAAACTTTAGAAGAAAATGCAATATTGGTAATGTATACCGATGGTTTGTCTGAAATAGAAAATGACCAAGGCGAAGAATTTGGAATAAAAAACATAACTAAATACATTCAAAACAATGAAAAATTAGTTTTAAAAAACTTTACCAATAAACTAATAGACGAAGTAGAAGTTTTTAAAGGCGAAAATGAAATTTTTGATGATGTAAGTTTGTTGTGCGCTCGTTTTTTTAAACCTTAGTTTTACTTTTTAAGGAATTTTATCATAAAAACGCAACATATTATTAATAAAACTGCGTTATTTTAACACTGTAACATTTTAAGTATGAAAAAAATAATAATTATAGCTGCTATTGCCATTTTTGGAATTGCATCATTTTCTTTTACAAGTTCTCAATATTTTGAAATATCTAAAAATCTTGAAATTTTTACAACACTATATAAAGAGGTCAATACTTTTTATGTAGACGATGTAGAACCAAACGAATTTATTCAAACAGGAATAGATGCCATGTTGAAATCTCTTGATCCATACACAACATATTACCCAGAATCTGAAATTGAAAATTATAGATTTCAAACAACAGGAAAATATGGAGGAATTGGTTCATACATTAAAAGAAAAGCAGATTATATAATTATTTCAGAACCTTATGAAAATTCGCCAGCAGAAAAAGCAGGCTTAATAGCAGGCGATAAAATTATAGCCGTAGACGATAAAGAAATAAAAGGAAAAACATCAGATGAAGTTTCAAGATTATTGAAAGGACAACCAGGAACCGAACTCATAGTAAAAGTAAAAAGACCACAAATTGATGGAACAGATAAAAACCTTGAAATAAAAATAACACGTGAAGAAGTAAAAGTAAAAAATGTTCCTTATTACGGCTTAGTAGAAGATGGCGTTGGTTATATAAAACTTCAAAATTTTACACAAAAAGCAGGTCAAGAAGTAGAAGATGCTTTCAAAGCCTTAAAAAAAGACGGTGCCACAAGTATCGTTTTAGATTTAAGAGGAAATCCGGGTGGTTTATTAACCGAAGCGGTAAATATTACCAATGTATTTGTTCCAAAAAACCAATTAATATGCTTTACAAAAGGAAAAGTAAAAGACTGGGATAAAGATTTTAAAACAAAAAATGAAGCTTTAGATACTGAAATTCCTGTAGCTGTTTTAACAAGTAGAGGTTCAGCATCTGCATCAGAAATTGTAAGTGGAGCCATACAAGATTTGGATAGAGGTGTAGTAATAGGTCAAAAAACTTTTGGAAAAGGATTAGTTCAAACTACAAAATCATTAGATTACAACACAACTTTGAAAGTAACAACTGCAAAGTACTATATACCAAGTGGAAGATGTATACAAGCAATAAATTATGCAGAAAAAGACGAAACAGGAGCCGTAAAAAAGATTCCAGATTCTTTAAAAGTAGCATTTAAAACAGCAAATGGAAGACAAGTTTTTGATGGTGGTGGAATAGACCCAGATGTAGTAATTGAAGAAAAACCGCTGAGTTATTTATCTTCAAACTTAATGCGTAAAGACTTTGTTTTTGACTATGCAACTATTTTTAAATTGAAAAACGAAAGTATCGCCAATGCAAAAAACTTTAAACTTTCTGATGCGCAATATCAAGATTTTATGGAATGGATTGCCGATAAAGATTACGATTATCAAACAGAAAGTGAGCAGCTTTTAGAAGAATTAGAAACGGCTTCTAAAGAAGATGAATATTTTGATGCTATAGAAGCAACTTTAGCAACATTGAAAGAAGAACTTCAACACGACAAATCTAAAGATTTAATTAGCTATAAAAATGAAATTAAAATGCTTTTAGAATCAGAAATTGCAAAAAGATACTACAATAAAAATGGTTCAATAGAAAACTATTTTAATTACGATAAAGAACTTAAAGAAGCTATTGCAATATTGCAAGATAAAGATAAATATGATACACTTTTAAAGTAAAAAATAAACCTAACTCAACCCTGTAAACCTATATTAAATGTTTGATTTAGATAAGTGGCAAGAAATTGGCAACTCACTTTGGCAACATAAACTAAGAACACTTTTAACCTCTCTAGGTATCTTTTGGGGTATATTTATATTGGTTTTTTTATTGGGTGCTGGTAAAGGTTTGCAAAATGGCGTGTATCAAAATTTTGGTTCTTTAAATAAAAATTCACTTTTCGTTTGGGGACAAAGAACATCGCTGCCTTTCAAAGGCTTGCCACCAGGAAGAAATATCAATATTTCTAATGAAGATTTTGAAACCGTAAAAGCCAAAGCCAAAGGTATTGATATTATTAGCCCAAGACTAAGATTATGGTCTACATTAATAAAAAGAAAAAACAAAACTTTTTCGTATACAGTAAATGGGGTCAATGAATATTTTCAAAAAATTAAAGAAGTAAATATTCTTCAAGGAAGAGATTTGAACAAACTTGATGTTGACCATAAAAGAAAAGTAACTTGCATAGGAAAACAGGTAGCAGATAAATTTTTTGCAAACGAAAATCCAATAGGACAATATATAGACATCAAAGGCGCATATTTTAAAATAGTAGGCGTTTATAAGTCTAAAGCCATGGGCGAAGATGCCAAAGACGAAGAAGAAACACTTTACATTCCTTATACTTCTCTACAACAAACATTTAATAAAAGTGATGAAATTGGCGTGCTACTTTTAACATTAAAAGAAGGTTTTGAAAACAGCGAAGTAGAAGCAGATATAAAAAAAATAATCAATAATTTACACCAAGTACATCCAGACGATACAGATGCTGTAGGTGCCTGGGGCGCACAAGAAGAATTTAATATGATTTCGGGTTTAATGCTAGGAATCAACGCCTTTATTTGGATGGTAGGTTTAGGAACTATTTTTATTGGAATTATTAGCATTAGCAATATTATGCTTATTATTATTAAAGAAAGAACCAAGGAAATAGGACTTCGAAAAGCACTTGGCGCAAGTCCACTTTCTGTAGTTGGCTTAATATTACAAGAAGCCATTGTTATTACATCTGTACCAGCATTTTTAGGTTTAATAGCAGGTGTTTTTGTAGTAGAAGGTTTAGCTACGGCTTTGAATACTTTTGGAATAAAAAACGAATTTTTTGCCAATCCAGAAGTAGATTTATCGGTAGCAATTATTTCATTATTAATAGTAGTTTTTGCAGGCACTTTAGCAGGTTTAATTCCTGCTATTCAAGCTGCAAAAATAGATCCAATAGAAGCTTTAAGAACAGAATAATATAAATGATATGAAAAACTTATTTTACGGATTTTTATTTGCCGTACTTATTTTTGGAAGTATATGGTTTGCTAAATATTTTTATAGTAAAAACAATACACCACAAATTACTTTTCAAACAGAGAAACTTCAAAAAAGAAGTATTTATAAAAAAACAATGGCAACTGGCACCATAAAACCAAGAAAAGAAGTAAATGTAAAATCTTCAGTTTCTGGAATTGTAGATAAAATATATGTAGGAACAGGTTCTTTGGTGAAAAAAGGAGACCTGCTGGCAAAAGTTAAAATTATTCCTAATACTCAAAGTTTAACTATGGCTAAATCTTCTGTAAAAAAAGCAGACTTAAATTTAGACAATGCTTTATTGGATTTGAACCGAAATAAATCTCTTTTTGAAAAAGGAATTATACCAAAAATGGAATATGATGGCTATCTTTTTAATGTAAGTGTTCGTCAGCAAGAACTTGATGAAGCCAAACAAAATTTAGAAGTAATAAGAACAGGTTCTGTAAAAAATTCTAAAGAAGTATTGAGCAATATACGTGCAACAATTTCTGGAACTGTATTAGGTTTTGGAGCTTTGGTTGGTGATCAAATAACAGAAGCAAATACTTTTTCTGAAGGAACCACAATAGCAACAGTAGCAGATATGGGTTCGGTATATTTTTCTGGAAAAGTAGACGAATCTGAAGTGGGAAAACTAAAAGAAGGTTTACCTATTATTTTAAAAATAGGAGCAATAGAAGATAAAGAATTTGAAGCCGTTTTAGAATTTATAGCACCAAAAGGAGAAGATGATGAAGGCACAGTAAAATTTTCTGTGCAAGCATCTATTGATATTCCTGATAGTGTAGAAATACGTGCAGGCTATAGCGCCAATGCAGAAGTGCTGCTAAATCAACGAGAAAATGTATTTTCAATTTCTGAAGCAAATGTAGTTTTTACTTCAGATAGTACTTATGTTGAAGTAGAAACAGATACACAAGTTTTTGAGAAAAAATTAGTAAAAACAGGACTTTCTGATGGTCTTTTTATTGAAATAGTTTCTGGAATAGATACTACATACAATATTAAAGTTAGAAATTCTGGAATGTAATACTTTATGAAAGCTTCTGTAATTATATCTTATTATAAAAATTTAGGCTTTTTAAAACTTATTTTAAAATCTTTAATGCTTCAAACAGAACAAGATTTTGAAGTAATAATTGCAGAAGATGATAATACACAAGAAACAGTTTCATTTTTAAAAGAACAGCAAAAAGAATGTTTTTTTGCTTTAGAACATTGTAGACAAGAAAATTTAGGTTTTAGGAAAAACAAGATTTTAAACCAAGCCGTTTTAAAAGCAAAAGCAGATTATCTTATACTTATAGATGGCGATTGTGTGCTACATAAAGAATTTGTGGCAGCACATTTAAAGTATTCAAAACCAAATACTGTGCTTATAGGAAGAAGATTAATGTTGAGCAAAAGTTTGACAGAAATAGCACTTGAAAAAGAAGATATAAGCTATTTTAAGTGCTTAAACTTTATAAAACACGGCTGCCAAAAATTAGACTGTGCGTTGTATTTACCATTTATAAATTCTACTCGAAAACATGGAATTTGGGGTTGTAATTGGAGTTTGTACAAACAAATGATATTTGATGTAAATGGTTTTGATGAAGACTATGTAAAAGCTGCAGTAGGCGAAGATGTAGATATAGAATGGCGATTGCGAGCAAATGATGCAAGTTTTGAATCTGTAAAATTTAAGGCTATTCAGTATCATTTATATCACAAACCCAATTATAACAATGACGATGTAAATCACAATTTTAAAATATTAGAAACTAAACAAAACCAGAATCTTTATTATTGTAAAAATGGAATTGTAAAGCAAGCTTAGAACTTGTTTTAAATAACAATCTGCGCTTTTTTTTGTTTCTTTGCTTTCAGTAATATAAAATATTATTCATTATGAAGAAATTCACTTTTTTATTCGCTTTTTCACTTTTTTTCACGGCTTCTGGCTTTGCCCAAAAAACATGGACGCTACAAGACTGTTTTGACCATGCCATGCAAAACAATATATCTGTAAAGCAAGTAGAATTGAGTAAAGATTTAGCTCAGAATAATTTGCGCCAGAGCAAAATGAATATTTATTTACCAAATATAAATGCAGGTGTTACACAATCGTTTAATTTTGGTAACTCGGTAGATCCTACAACATATCAGTTTGTAAACTCGGCAACAAATTCAACTCGATTTTCTTTAAGTTTAAACTATAATTTGTTTGAAGGATTAACTAGAATTAATAGCATAAAGGCAAACAAAGAAAAACTTTCTGCTAGTGAATTTGAAATAGAAGAATTAAAAAACAACACTAAATTATTGATTACTAATCTTTATTTACAAATAGTAGTAGCCAATGAAGTTTTAGAATTGAATAGAGAAAATAAAAAACTGACACAAAACCAATTTAACAATACTTCTGCTCTGGTAGACGCTGGAATTGTGGCTCAAGGAGCCGTTTTAGACATAAAAGCGCAGTTAGCACAAAACGATTTAGATATACTAAATGCAGAAAATACTTTAGAAAAAACTTTAAATCAATTAAAACTTTTACTTCAGTTAGATCCTTACGAAGCTTTTGGAATTGCAGAAATTGATGTTCCAGAAAATTTAGTTATAGGAGAATTGAATCCAGAAAAAATAAACCAATCTGCACTAAACACCTTACCACAAATAAAAGCTGCAGACTTGCGTTTAAAAGCAGCCGAATTTGATTTGAAAGCTACAAAAGGATCACTTTTACCAACATTATCCTTGTCTGGCTTTGTAGGTACAAATTATTTTAGCGCAGCACAAGAAGTTACTAGTACACAAACGGTAAACAATCCTATAAATGTAGATATTGGTGGAACGCCTGTAGTTGTAAATTTTCCTTCAGAACAACCAGTATTTTCAAAAACAAATTTTGGAAAACAACTAGGAAATAACTTATCTGAAAATATTTCTTTAAGTTTAAATATTCCTATACTCGGCGCTTGGCAAAGAAGAACGGCTATAAGTAATGCCAAGTTAAATGTACTTCAGTCTACTTTAGAAATAGATGTCAAAAAACAGCAATTGAATCAAGATGTTTTTACAGCATATACAGATTTACGAATGGCTTACAACAGGTATGAAGTTACCAAAAGCAGTATAGAAGCAACAACATTGGCTTATGATTATGCCAATGAAAAATATAGAGCAGGACTTTTAAATGCATTGGAATTTGAAACGGCAAGAAATAGAAAAATAGCGGCAAAAGCCAACCAAGTACAGGCAAAATATGAATACTTTTTTAGAAAAATTATTCTTGATTATTATCAAACTGGAACTTTGTCTTTAGATTAATAAAGTAATGTGCGCTATTGCTATTGTTCAAAAGAATAAGAAGCAATATATAAGTTAGAACAACACAAAAACCCAGACAAAATGAGCAATAAATTACTTAAAATATTAGCAGTTGTTTTAATACTACTTTTAGCAGTATTTTTTATAGCAAAAAAAATAGGTTTGATACAAAACAGAAATGCTATAGAAGTTGCAGTAGATAAAGTAAGTAAAAGAACCATTATAGAAAAAGTAGGTACGAATGGAAAAATTTATCCTAGCAAAGAAGTAAAACTTTCAGTAGAAGTACCAGGAGAAGTTACAAAAATACTAATAGAAGAAGGCGATTCTGTTCAAAAAGGTGATTTGCTTTTGGTTTTAAATCCTTCAACATATTCTACATCTGTTTCTAGAGCAAATGCAGCTTATAACCAGTCTTTATCAAATTTATCTACCGCAAAGGCAAGAAATTCTTCTGCAAAAGCACAATATATTATTATAGAAAAAGATTACAACAGAAAAATGCAACTTTTGAATAATAAAATTATTTCAAGTTCAGAGTTTGATCTTGTAGAATCTCAATATTATACTGCACTAGGAGAAAAAGAAGCAGCTTCGCAAAGTGTACAAGCAGCAGAATTTGCAATAGAAAGTGCAAAAGCAAGCTTGAAAGAAGCCAATGAGGTATTAGGAAAAACAAAAGTATATGCGCCAATGAGCGGAATAGTTTCTAAGCTAAATGTAGAATTGGGAGAAAAAGTAGTAGGAACAGCTCAAATGATTGGAACAGAATTAATTACAATTGCAGATTTAAATAATATGGAATTGCTTGTAGATGTTGGTGAAAATGATGTACTAAGAATTAGCGTAGGTGATAGCGCAGAAATAGAAGTAGATGCTTATTTAGATGATAAATTTACAGGTGTGGTTTCTCATATTGCATATTCTTCTAACCAAGGTTTTGATCAGCAGATTACAAAGTTTCAAGTAAAAATAAAGTTGCTTGCAAGTTCTTACAAACACTTGGTAAAACCAGCAGAAGGACACAAATTTCCTTTCAGGCCAGGACTGAGCGCAACGGCAGATATTTTTACGAATAGAAAAGAAAACATACTTACTGTTCCTATTCAGTCGGTTACAAAAAGAGAAGACGAGAATGGTAAAAATGAGCGTCAAGTAGTTTATTTAGTAAAAGACAACTACACCAAAGAAGTAAAGGTAGAAACAGGTTTACAAGATAGCGAGTTTATAGAAATCACATCAAATTTATCAGAAAATGCAGCTGTTGTATCTGCACCTTTTAAGGCTATTTCTAAAGAATTGGAAGATAGTTTACAAGTGAGCGTAATTGCAGAAGAGGATTTGTTTAAGGGGAAATAATTGCCTATCTTTAAAATATAAATTTGAAAAAATGAATACTCAGGCTTCAAAAATGGAATTGATACAAATGATTAAGGATATAGAAAGTTCGGATCTAATCGAAAAAGTTAAGCAATTAATTCTTCAGAATAGAGCAGATTTTTGGGATGACCTTTCCGATAATGAAAAAGAGGATATTGAAAAAGGAATTGAAGACCTTGATAACAATAAGAGAATTTCTTACAATGATTTCTTAAAAAAAGGATTTTAATGGAAGTTTATTTATCTCTTAGAGCTGAAAAAAAACTTCAAAAACTAATTTATTATTTATTAGAAAACTGGAATGATAAAGTGGTCAGTAATTTTTTAGAAAAATTAGATAAGAAATTTATGCAAATTTCAAATTTTCCAAAAAGTTGCCCATTTTCCTCAAAAAGAAATATTTATAAATGTATTGTTAGTAAACAGACATCATTTTACTACAGAATAAAGAATAAAGAAATTGAAATTATTACATTCTTTGATAATAGACAAGATTTCAAAAATCATTTCTGTATGTAAAATAGCAGCTAAATTTTCACCTTGGTTCGTGTCTTCACGCACCAATTTATATTATATATTTCTAAACATGAAATACTTGCTAACCAAGAAAAAATCTAAGCCAAATCTATTGTTAATTCAAAGGCAAATTTTAATTTTTCAAAAACCAATGCTTGCATAAACTTTATTTAGCAAAAGTATAAAACAAACCAAGAACTAAACTTTTACCAGGTCTTTCCATATTAAGTTCTTGACTGTACATGAGCATAAAATTAAACTGATGTTTCTTTTTGTAGTCTGCGTCTAAACCTATTCCTGCTCGGTATTCATTAATGTTTGAAAAACCACTAGTGTTTAAGTAAAATATTTCACCAAAAAAATATGGACGATAATCTTTGTCTGCATCAAATTTAAAAGTAGTTTTTAATCTTACTTCTTGTGCAAAAGGATTATTTTTTTCAAATTCTGCTTGGTATCTTAACCTAAAATTTACACTCAAAATATCTTTTTCTACTTTAAAAGAATTATTCAAAGAAAGTCTGTTTCTTAGTCGATTGATGTAAGAAAGTCTGTAACTCAAACCAATTTTATAAAAATCTGTAATCTTTTTTGAAACTTCAACTTGTGTCAATGCAGAAACACGGGTATTATAAACCAAGTCTGAAATTCTAACTTGCTGATCTATTCCTAATTTGAATTTTTGTTTCTTTATTTTAAATTTTGTTTCATAAGAAATACCAGTCCAAGATTTTAGTTCTAAATGCTTTTGTGCAATCAAATTTATAGCGCAGCAAAGCACCAAAATAATCATTAAATGTTTTTTCATAATTGATCTCCTCTTAGTTTTCTGTACCTTTTTCTTGCTTCAACTAGTAAAACACTATCAGAAAAATCAGTAATTATTTTTTCATAATAAGTTTTTGCTTTTTCTGCATCTTTTAAGTGAAGTTCGTAAATTTCTGCGAGCATAAAAGTCGCATTATCTGCCAAAATATCTTCTTGGTGTTTTGCTAATAAATCTAACAAATATGCTTCTGCTTTAAAATAATCTCTTTGAAGCGAAGCTATTTTTGCCTTTTTCATAAGTATATCATCAGAAAGTACGTGCTGGGGAAACTTTTTTTCAATACTTGTAAGTTGGTTTACCGCTTCATTCATTTTGTTTTGAATCATTAATAGCTCAGCATCTGAAAACATTTCCATAGCCTCTGTTGTGGTGTCTAAACCCAAATTATCCATAATAAAAACAGATAAATCTAAAGCATCGTTGGCAATTAATTCTGTTGTTGCGCCTTTCAAAACCGTCAATTGAGCTTGCGCCCATTCAAATTCGCCATTATAATAAGATAACTTTGCACTTCTAAAACGTGCATCTTCTCCCATCGGGCTGTCTCTTTCGTCTTTATTTACCTGCTCGTAAATTAAAACGGCTTCCCAAACATCGCCATACAAAATATAAAAATCTCCAAGTTCTAGCTTTAGGCTGTTTTTCATTTTTTTGTCTAATCCTGGTTTGTTGAGTAAAGCTTCTATTAAATCAATTCCACCTTTTGCATTGTCAAGGTATTTTGCTTCTAAAGTCGCTAATTCTTTAATTGTATTTGCATTTGAAATGGTGTTTCCGTATTTATCTATATAAACAAGATAATCACTTTTTAAAGCGAGCAAATCTTCCGCTGTATATTTATTTTCTGTAAGAATTTTTTCTTTTCTGGCTTTTAAAATTTCTGATTGCGCATAAGAATAGTAGCGGTGTTCTTCGCCTTTTGTTAAAAGATATTCGTAACCAGTAATTGTTGCTTCATAGTCATCTTCATTCATCGCATTTTGTGCCAATTGCAAAATTCTGTAACCATCTTCTTTTTGTTTTTTATCTAATGCTTTTGCTTGAATTAAAGCACTTTCAAAATCTTTTTGGTTGGTAAAAAGCCAAATTAGTATTTCTGGATAAGTTGTGTTATTTGGTTTGTTCTGTATTTTAGCATATAATTCTGTTTCCAAAGCATCTTGAAAACCATCTTTCTCTAGGTTTCTAGAAAAAGTAGATTGTAGTCTATTTATCTGTTTTGGATTTTTATCTAAAAATTGTAGCCAGCTTTTTATAGCTAGTTCTGGCTTGTTTAGTTTTAGATAAGCTTCGCCCAAATCATAAGCAAATTTAGTATCGTTGTTATAAAGTTTGTTTCCTTGCTCGTAAGTTTTTACTAAGTATTCATTGAGTCTAAAACTAATAAATTTGTAAGCAATACTTCTTATTTTACCTTCATTTGCAGTTAGGTTTTCAATAGCTTCTTCATATTTTTTTTTAGCTTTTTCGGCATCGTTGTTTTGCGAATAAACGTAACCCAAATCTATCAAATAAGAATCGTTTCCAGAATTTTTTTTGATTTGTTTTTTTATGATTTTTTCAAGTTTATCATATTCATTTAATCTCAAAAGTGAATTGAATAAGTATGCGTAATATGAGGCATTGTTTTTTTCAGAATTAAAAAGTTCTTCATAAAGAATAGCTGCTTTTTCATAGTTGCCAGTACTATAATATTGACGTGCTAAGGCTTTATTTTTTTCTACTTCTTGCCCAAAAGAAAAAGTGAAAGTTAAAAGAAATAATATGGTTAATAGTTTTTGCATTTATTCTATTCTTACGTAAAAAGGGATTCTATATTTTACTTTTACTGGAATTCCTCTTTGCTTACCTGGAGTAAATTTCGGCATTTCCATTAATTTATTTATAATTTTTTCGTTTAAAGTTGAATCTGAGTTTAGAAAAGAAAAACTTCTAGCACTTCCATCTACATCTACTATAAATGATAAGTAAATTTTACCTAAGTCATTTACAATTTTTTCTGAAGCTAAAGGTAAAACAGAGTCCAAAAGAAAATTAATAATACCTTTAATAGTACATTTATTATTTAATTGTTGTGAAGATTTGTTGCAGCCTGCATAGATAGGCATTTCTTCTACAATAGTAAAAATTTCTTCTTTGAAAGCGGTATTTTCTTGCGCTTTAGTTTTAAATATAAAAAGAATGAAAAAAAGTAATAGGAAATGCTTCATTATTTAGTAAAAATAGAAATTTATCACTAAAAAATGCAGACAAAAGCTTTTTTGTGCAAATAATTATGCAAGAACTGGGTTTACTTTTCTAATCCAGTTGTGTGTATCTTCTACTAAACCTCTTCTTTGTTTAATAATTGCTTCTCTTAACAAAGTTGAAATTTTTCTTTCAGAAACTGGAGGTATATCAATAATTGTATCTTTGTATCCAATAGTTTTTATGTAAGATATTACTGCGGCAGTTCCCATTCCAAAGGCATCTTCAAGCGTTCCATTTTTTGAAGCTTCTAAAATTTCCTCCATACTCACTTTTCTTTCTTCAAAAGGAATATTCATTTCTTTCATTAAAGTAAGTGCTGTATCTCTAGTAATACCAGGTAAAATAGTTCCTTCACTTAAATCTGCTGTAAGTACTTTTCCGTTTATTACAACTGCAAAGTTCATTGTACCAATTTCTTGAACATACTTTTTTTCTATACCGTCTAACCATAAAATTTGGTCAAAACCTTTATCTTTTATCTCCTCAATTGGGGCTATTGCGCCACCATAGTTTCCTGCGGCTTTGGCAAAACCTGTGCCTCCAGGAAAAGCTCTTACATATTTTTCTGAAGCATAAACACTTACTGGCTCTGCATAGTATGCACCAACAGGTGAAAGGATAATACAAAAAGTATATGATTCAGATTTTTTAATTCGTACAACGGCTTCCGAAGAAAAACAAAATGGTCTTATGTATAAAGAAGTGCCTTCTGCGGTAGGAATCCATTTTTCGTCTAAAGTCAATAATTTATCAAGTGCTTCAAAAAATAATTCTTCAGGAAATTCTTCCATTGCCATTCTTTTTGCAGAAATATTCATACGCTTAATATTCATATCTGGTCTGAAAACTATGGTTTCGCCTTTATCATTTTTAGTAGCTTTTAAGCCCTCAAAAATTGCTTGTCCATAATGCATAAAAGAAGTTGCAGGATGCATATCAAAGTTTCTAAAAGGTTCTATACGAGCATTTTGCCACTCGCCATCTTTAAAATCTGCAAGAAACATGTGATCTGTAAAATTTTTACCAAAACCCAAATCATTAAAGTCTACATTATCAATTTTTGTCTTCTTTGATTTTGTTATAGATATACGGTTCTGCATAAAATATGGTATTAGGTAGGTTTATATTAAAGCTAATTTTAATAGCTTATTTGAACTGCAAATGTACGAAAAAATACCGAATAATTCATCATTTTCTGCTAAATAGCGTTAATTTTGAAGAGTGAAAAATATGAATACGCTTTATCAAAACAGTAAAATTTACAATGCTAGTTTTAAAACTTTAGAACTAAAGCCAAATCTTATAGAAGGCAATTTAGATGCTCGTTTAGTGGTTTTTATTAATAGCCTAAACGAAGCTTTTTTAAATGAAAACGACAAGACTTTTTTAATGAAAATGCTTGGCGCAGTAAAACACGATATTTCTAATACCCTTATTATCAACGATAAATCTGAAATAAAATTTAAGCAACTTACAGCAGCTGGAAAAGCTACAAAAATGATTTGCTTTGGCTCTACTAGAAACACAATAGGCTTAAACTTGCAGTTAAAAAGGTATAAAAATTACAGTCTTCTAGGAATAGAATGCCTTTTTGTAGATGCTATCGAAAACCTAAAAGACGATAAAAAACGTAAAGGTGCTTTGTGGACTTTAATGAAGCAGATGTTTAATATTGCTTAATGAAATGGTCGGGTTTCAAAATATTTTTTCTAGCATTATTTTGTTTTGCAGCACTAGGTTTAAGTGCAAATGGAAATAGTTTTTTTGGCTTAGATTCTTGTAAATTTTGCAAAAAAACTATAAATGCCGTTCAAATACCTATTTGGAAATCAAAAATTCATTTTACGCCTGTTTTTGCTTGGAATAATTCAGACAAAACGCAATTAGGAATTGCTTTTTATTCAAAACCAAAACTTAAAAATGTAGATTTTGTGTTTGTGCCTATGTTTGCTTTAGGTTCTAAAAACTTGACAGGACTTGCTAACTTTTCCTACACTTTTCCTTTAAGAAAAATAAAATCTTTTGAATTTGGATTTAAATCTAGGCGCTTTTCTTATTTAGTTTTTCCAGAAGATTTGGCTTACAATAAAGTAGAGCCTTTTTTTGAAATAGAATTGAACAAAGCAAAGAAAGAAAAACTTCAAAAACATCAGCAGACTATGGGGTTTAGAAGTAGTTTAATTTTTTTAGAATATTTAAGTAAAGGAAGACAAACGCAGTTTTACTATGTAAACGAATTGAATTACAAATACGATTTCAAACAAGAAAAGAACAATATTTGGTTTCAATTTACTGCCAAACAAAGCACAAGTTTTGCATCCGTTTCTGGAGAAATAAATTTGGGTATTAATTTCCCAACGAGAAGAAAAAATGCTTTTAGAATTCGAGCTTTTGCTGGTGGTTTTTTGTTTTCAAATTTTAATGGAGATGCTCCAATTGCTAAGTTTTTATTGAGTGGAAGTACAAATACTTTTTTACCACAATACCAAAAAGACTTTCAGTTCGATCAGTTTTATTTTGATAGAAACGCTCAAGATCCTTTTTTCTCTAGGCAAGTTGCAATCCTTGATGGTGGTTTTCGTTCTATAACATCAGCTGGAAATTCTAATAAATATTTGTTTGCATTAAACTTGAGTTCAGATATTCCCATACCCATTCCTATAGAACCTTGGGCAAATTTTGCATTAATAGACGAAGGAACAAAACCTGGTTTCGCAGCAGAATTTGGCGCTTCTATAGTACTTTTTGATAGATTTATTCAGTTTCATTTTCCGTTTGTTACTACAAACAATATTAAGAATAATCAAAGCGTTTTAGGAATTACTAATTTTGGACAACGAATTTCTTTTAGTATGGATTTGATGAAAATTATAAAAAAATAAGTGTCACGCAAGAGACGCAAAGATTTTAGTATGGTAGTTATGGAATTATATGATTTATCTAATCATTTTGGAAATGTTAATGTTGTAGTGTCGGACAAGAGAAAAGGCCAAAACAATAGATTTAAAATGTTTAAAATTATTTATTTTTTTCTTTGTTTATTTGTATGCTCTAATTGTAATGGTCAAAAAGAATTAGTAAACAACAACACAAACACATTAATTAATAGATATTTTATAAAAAACTCAACTGAAACAATCTGTTTTGAAAAACAATCAATAATATGTGATTTTAAAGATACTACTGTATTTGAAGGCTTAAAGTTTTATGATTCAAACATTATTAAAGAAGTTAACAGATTAACGTCTGAAACTTATATAAATCAAGAAGTTTCTTATTTAGTAATTGGTAAAAAAGCCAATGATGCCTTTAAGAAATCAAATAATGTTATCGCTAATAAGAGTGAAGTTTATGACGATTTAACCTTTGATAACGTAGCTGAAATAGCTGAGTTGTTAATGGACAAATTTGTTGCTGGTGAGTTTGATAAAATTGAAATTGTTTATAACAAATTCAAAAACGCGGCAACTCAAATTGTTATGACTGAACAATTTTTGCCTATCGTTCCTGTTGAAGGAGAAGCTAATGTAAATTCAGATTACATTTTTGAGCCATCAAAATTAGAAATTGTTGAAGAATTAATTCCTAAGTCTTTAAAAACACAACTTTATAAAGGTATTAGAGATTCTTTCGCGTCTGAACACGGTGCTCGTATGACTGCAATGCATAAAGCAACTGATAACGCAACAGAATTGAGGGATCAATTAAAATTAACGTATAACAAAGCACGTCAAGCGGCTATTACTAACGAAATTCTTGAGATTGTTGGTGGAGCAGAAGCTTTGAATAACTAATACACTCCTGTTTAAGCAGGAATCTGATTAAAATTAATTAAAAACCTTACTTTATCGAGTTAGGTTTTTTTGTTATAAAATTTTTGAGAAATATAATGGTCGCCAACAGCATTCTTTGAAATAAGATATGTGGTAGCTAGTGAAACAAAAAACGCAGCTCAATAGGCCGCGTTTATATAATTATGGAGATGCAATGTTGTTATGAAAAATAACAATAATGCTGAAAGATAAAATGCACAAAGTGCTTAGGTAAACTTTAGTCATTAGGTGTGTTGTTGGTTAAGGTT
>CAKZQD010000174.1 GCA_937139485.1 uncultured Bacteroidota bacterium
AAAATTGAAAACCTATGCTTTACAACAAATATTCTGGTTTCCTATTATTACTTATACTGTTTTCTTGCGATCCTTTCAATACAATAATTGAAGATGAGAAAATTCAAGTAATTCAATATGAAGCAGCAGAACAGAAAACACCTTCGACAATAGATTCATTAGTAAAAGTAGCCACTTGGAATATAAAATTTGGTGGCGGCAGAATAGATTTTTTCTTTGACTGCCATGGCGACAGAGTTTTAATGAAACAAGCCGAAGTATTAGAAAACATGGCGGCTATAGCAACAAAAGTAAGCAGTATGGATGCAGATATTCTTTTTCTTCAAGAAGTAGATATTGATTCTAAGCGATCTGCTTATGTAGACCAAATTCAGTATTTACTAGACAATACAGATTATAATTATGCGGTTTATGCTTCGCAATGGCAAGCAGATTATGTACCTAGCGATGGCGTAGGACAAGTAAATTCTGGTAATGCTATTTTATCTAAATATCCACTAAATAATGCTGAACGAATTGCTTTACCATTAATAGAAGAACAAAGTGGAATCGTTAAATATTTTTACCTAAGAAGAAATATACTTTTAGCAGATATAACATTAAATGGAGAAAATATTACAGTATTAAATACCCATACATCTGCATACAGCACAGATGGCACAAAAAAGCAACAACTAGAAATTATTGAAAAGAAAATGGCTGAGTTAAATGCCGCAAATAAAAGATTTATTATAGGTGGTGATTTTAATAATTTACCTCCAAATTCAGTATTATATTGCGATTTTGATGACAATGCTTGTACAGAAGCTTCTGGTTATGAACCGCAAGCTTGCGATGTTTTATTGGAAGAATTGAGCAATATGAATATTTTTTTAAAATACGATGCAGCTATTCCACAAGCAAAGTATGAAAGCAACCAACCAATTTTTGGAACTTTTACTTCAGATAAAAATGGTTTTTGGAATAGAAAACTAGACTATATTTTTACCAATGGAGATTTTGTAGCCAATTCTGGTTTGGTGCATCAAGGAATTTCTTCTGGCGGAATAGCTACAATGCCACTTTCAGATCACGCTCCTATAACTACTGTTTACCGTTTAAATAAATAAGCAATGAAAAAAAATATTTTATTACTCAGCCTTTTTGTATTCTTGGTAAACATTGCTTTAGCGCAAGATACTACAAAAATAGAATCAAGTAAAGATAATGTTTGGTTTGCTAGCGATGCTAGAACTTTAAAACCAAAACGTATAGAAAGTGGACTTTTTGCTCCTACAAGAATAGGAATGAAAAACAATATGGAATTTTCTATTCATCCTATCATGTTTTTTATAATGCCAAATGCAAGGTTGAAGAAAAACTGGACCATAAACCCAAATAGTAAATTGCAAGTTGCTTCTGAACACGGTTTTACTTTTCCTACTTTACTTTTAAATGCTTTTGCTCGTTCTGGTACTGGAGGTGTTTTACCTTCAACACAAAAAGCACCACCAATTTTAACTTTAAAAAATAGAGTGGTAATGTCTTATTTTTACCATAAAAACCATGCTATATCTTTACGAGCAGGTATAGAGTTTAATGCATTGCAATCTATGTACACAGATTTTCCTCAAATAGAATTATTGCTTGTATATCCTAGAACGGCTACTTATCATAATTTTTATACAGGAGAAATTTCAATGGCATTTTCTGGTACAATAGCAAACAAATTAGGCTATGATGGCGATATAAAACTATTTTTAATTCCAGATAATAAATTAACTTGGGTTTTTGAATGGAACCCAAAAGTATACTATCATTTTTCTGACAAATTTAGAATAATGGCTGGTGCAATAGTCTCTACTGGAAATATTCCACACGAAAAGGCAGCAGTAAGAGCTTTGCCTGTTTTAGATTTACAATTTTCTTTTTTAAGACAAAAAAAAGCTAAACGAACAAAAAAAACATTTAAATAAATAATAAATTAAACTATGAAAATAAAATACATTTATTTAATAATTGTGAGTATGATTGCGCTCAATATCAATGCACAATCTTGCAATGGAAGATACCAAACAGAAATATTTACTAATATAAATGTTTCAACAGTAAATTATGGTTTAGCAGATGGGCAAACTTTACAAATGGATATTTACCAAGCTGAAGAAGATACAGCAGCAAATAGACCCGACAGACCAGTAATAATATTTTGTTTTGGAGGATCTTTTTTAGCTGGGAGTAGAACTTCACCAGAAATTGTAGCCTTTGCAACAGATTTTGCAAAAAGAGGCTATGTTACAGCTAGTATAGATTATAGGTTGGCTTCGAGTTTATTTGCATTGCTTCAAGAAGAAAATATTGTAAAAACTGTTTTTAAAGCGGTACAAGATGGAAAAGCAGCAATAAGATACTTTAGAAAAGATGCAAGATTTGGTAATGCCTTAGGAATAGATAGTAATCAAATTTTTATTGGTGGAACTTCAGCTGGTGGCATATTAGGTATGAATTTAGCTTATGCAGATGATACTTCTGAGATACCATCAAATCAAAAAGTTTGGCTTGAAGAAATTGGAGGAATGGAAGGAAATTCTGGAAATCCTGGATATTGTTCTAAACCAGCAGGTGTTTTTGGTTTTGCTGGTGCAGTTGCAGATACGGCGTATTTAGACGAAACAGATGTCCCTTTTTATGGCTGCCATGCTACTGGCGACCAAACTGTGTTGTATGATTATGGACCACCTATAAACCCTGCAATTCCGGTAAGCTTATATGGAAGCGGAAATTTAGAAACAAGAATGAATAACTTAGGAATTTATAATGTATTAGACACGTATTCAGGTTCAGATCATCCGCCACTTGGAGGAGGAAATTATACTATAACTTTGAATAACTTCAGTAATTTTTTGTTTAATATTTTAGATTGTAACCCAAATAATGAGAAAAAAATAGATCAAAAAAAGTGTGAAATAAAAAGCGCACCAACCGACTCTACAAATACTGATACTACAACAATAGATACAACTAACGTTTCTATATTTAGTTTACAAGAAGAAAATGTGGTTTTGGTTTATCCAAATCCAGTAGAAAATGTTTTGTATCTGAAAAGTGAACTTAATATAGATGCGGTTCAAATAGTAGATGTTTTAGCTAGAGTAGTTTATAAGCAAAATATAGAAGCCAAAACAGAAACGCAAATAAATGTAAGTGCTTTTGATAAGGGTATTTTTTATTTAAAAATAAAGGTAGACGGTAAATGGTTTACTGAGAAAATTTATCTTAAATAACTAACACATTATTTAAGATAAGTAAGGTAAAACTTTTGAAACAGTCTAAACAATTATGAAAAGTTTGGTGTTTAAATTTGTATTTGTTTTAGCAATTATTTTAGTTGCTGGGTTTATTTTTAAGAAATACAGAGTAGCTCCTACTATAGTTTTTCAGCAGCTTACACTTACCGATTTAGAAAAAAACAAAGTAGATTTACAAAACTTTGCAGGTAAAAACATATTTATAACAATGTGGGCTCCTTGGTGTAGAGATTGTTTGGTAGAAATGCCAGATTTACAATTTGTAAAAAATAAATTGGAGAAAGACAATTTTGTGTTCTTAGCAATTTCGGGTTTTAATTTGGAAAAAGAAAAAGCCTACGCAGAAAAAATGCCTTTCGATTTTACTTATTTGCACATGAGCGAAAAATTAAAAGAAATAGGTGTTCATGCCATTCCAACCAATTATATCATAAATAGTAGAGGAAAAATAGTCTACGAAAAAGTTGGCGCAGAAGCAGATTGGAAAAGTGAAAAAACTATAGAGATGTTGAGGGAATTGGTAAAGTAGTTATAAATGCATATTTGGTAATTTCACTAGGTGATTTTTACAATATTTTTAAGAGAAGTTGATAATTCAATTTTCACTAGGCATCTAGTAGTCTGTAGCATATAAATTATATTGCTTTAGCTAAAATGATTGAGAAAACACGATTTTTAAGGTATATAAAGTATTTCAACTTGTTTTACCAAATCATTAAAAATGTTTTGAGCAAATTTTGTGTTAGTTTTTATATCTGCAAGGCTATTAATTTTATAAAGTTTTTCTAGAATTAATTTTTCTTCTTTTGGTATATGGTTAGATATATGTATTAAATGTAAATAATGATACTTTGGAGTGTACTTCATTCTCATTAATTCCACAATGGGCTGAGTAACATATTTTCTGTAATACATACTAGCTTCTAAAAACAAATTTCTTTCTACATATTTTAAAACACGGCTATGTTGTTTAAATCTAGCTTTGAAAATGGAAATTCTATCTTTAAAATTTTCTGAATAGTTGTTTTTAATTTCAGTACTGAATTTTACAACTTCTTTTTTATCAAAAATAATTTTAGGAAAAGAAACTATATCGCCTTTAGTAAAGATATTTTCTTTGCTATTTCTACTATTACTCTGAATTGAGAAGTCTAATATTAAATACTCATTACTGTTTTCTATATGGTAAAACTTAGTTCTTATTTTGGGATGGTCTACAAAATCTTCTACATTTAAATCTAATGATCCAATTTTATTAAGTTCTTGTTCAAATGTTTCAAAAATACAATTTTCAAAGCCATCATCAACATCTAAAACAATATCTATGTCGGAATATTCATCAACATTGCCAAGACCATCTGCACCTTCTAGCCAAAAAGCATTTACAGTTTTATCGTCAATAAAAAGTTGGTTAATTAACTTAATTATTTCTGCTCTATTTATTGAAATATAATTGTCCATTTTCTATAACTAGCTTATATCTGTGCTTTGCTAAAAATAGTTTTCAAGTCTTCAGAAATTGGAAATGGTTTTAATGGAGGAACATTTGACCCGCCTGGGTTTCCAACAGGAATATGCCCAACAAAAGATTTTATACCACCTACCAATAGTCTTGGTATTTGACCAATAACCTCTTTAAAACTTTTAATTTTAAAGCCAAAAAGCAACATTTTCCAATGCACTAAGCTGTGTTCGTAAGGGTATTTTTGACCAATAATATGTGCCCTTTCTAGGTGATTCCAAGCTTTTACTAAATTGCCTTCTTTAAATGCATTATTATATTCATCTAGCTCTTTTACAAAAAAAGGTTTTAGTTTTTCTGGTATGTATGTATTGAATTTCATTTTGATATTTAAAATATTAGGATAAAATATGGTTTTGGTTTATTTCAAAATTAAGGAAAAAAACTCAACACAAACACACAAATGTCTTTTTTGTTTAAATACTATTCACAAATTCCAAAAATACTTGTTTGTGTTTTTCCAAATCCATATTGGCAGAAAGTGCTACTCTGGCTATATAATCTTTATCGCCTTCTT
>CAKZQD010000175.1 GCA_937139485.1 uncultured Bacteroidota bacterium
AGCATTCCTGTACCAAATTCTAAGTCGATATAATCATCTACAATAACCGGAACTTCTCTATTTACCATAGGTACAATGACCGTTTTACCATGCAAATGCGTATAACGTGTATCTTCTGGATGAACACAAATAGCAGTATCGCCCATGATAGTTTCAGGTCTTGTCGTTGCAATAGTTGCAAACTCGTCTGTACCTTTTATTTGATATTTTATGTAGTATAAATTCGACTGAACTTCCTTACGAATTACTTCTTCATTACTTAAAGTTGTTTGCGCTTTTGGATCCCAATTTACAATTTTCCAATCTCTATAAACGTATCCTTTTTCGAACCAGATATTGAAAATTTCCATTACCGAAACGTTCAAAGACGGCTCCATGGTAAAACGCTCTCTGTCCCAATCGCAAGAAGCACCCATTGTTTTCAATTGGTCTATAATAATACCTCCGTACTTATCTTTCCATTCGAAACAGTGCTCTAAAAATTTCTCTCTAGAAATTTCTCCTTTGGTAATTCCCTGCTCTCTCAACAAGTTTACAACCTTAGATTCTGTAGCAATAGCAGCGTGATCCGTTCCCGGAACCCAACAAGCATTTTTGCCTTCCATTCTAGCTTTACGTATCAAAATATCCTGAATCGTATTGTTCAAAATATGTCCCATATGCAAAATTCCCGTCACGTTTGGTGGCGGAATGACTATCGTATATGGTTCCCTTTCGTCTGGAGTAGATTTAAAAATCTCGTTCTCCATCCAGTAATCGTACCATTTCCCTTCTATTTCACTTGGATTGTAGCCTTTTTTGCTCATTTTTCTTGATTTTATGCAAATATAGTGGCTTTTGGCTTTTGGCTTTTAGCTTTTGGCTGTTTTTTAGCTCGATAATAAAAAAAGTTGTTAGATAATAGACTTTTCCCTCAGGTTGGCATCCCTGCCGACTAGCCTATGATTAAATTTTTCCTCTGGTTGGCATCCCTGCCGACTAGCTATTCATTCATTTTGTTTGATTTATTGCACATATATGGCTTTTAGCTTTTGACGGTCTTTTGACTTGATATTAGAAAAAAAAATGATGAATTTTTCTTGTGGTGGACATCCTTACCGACCAGTTTTTTTTCCTCTGGTTGGCTTCCCTGCCTACCAAATATTTATAAAATTTCTGGGCACATCACACAAAAAAGTGTGAACAGGCTATTCACTCTATCTTTTTCTTTTGAAGGAAAGAAAAAGGATGCCGTTGCTATCCTTTGGGCGGAGCGTTAGCTAATTGAAAGTGCTGTCATATCGAACGCAGTGAGATATCTATCTTTGGAAATAAACTACATTAAATATTCAAGATGAGATTTCATTAAATCGCCCTGTTAAGTGTTTTCACTTAACAAGATTTGCAATAAGTTCTTAAACTGTCAAGTGAAAACACTTGACAGGGCTGAATAATTCAAGAGCAGGTAGTTGGCAAGACTGCCAAGCTCAGGATAACAATGGTACAAAAAAAAAGCAGTTAATACTATTTTTTTAGCCTTAAAAAACAGCCCTTTTTAGGAATAAAATTTACATATAAAGCACTGTTAAATAGTATTTTAACTCAAAAAAACACCAGAAAAAAGGAATAAATCGAAAAATTTGGTAAAAAATTTAAAGATTAAACTTGTAAAATTGCAATTAAAAAAAATTTACAATCAAAAAGAAATGAACGAAAACAAGATAATTCCATTTGCTTGTAGCTATTCTCCACAGATACCAGAGTTGCTATTACAGTTAAACATTAGCCTAGCTATAAGTACCTACCAAGCAGGTAAAATAGTAATGATAAGTGCAAAAGATGAAAACGCACTGGTTTCTCTACCAAGGACATTTGAAAAACCAATGGGTATAGATGTACAAGGAGATAATATGGTTATAGCCTGCAAAGATGAAGTGATCGTATTAGAAAACTCAAGAGACTTAGCAGTAAACTATCCAAACAGTCCAGAAACATACGACAATCTTTTTGTACCCAGAACTACGCACTATACAGGCAATGTAGATATGCACGATGTCAAATTTGGAAAAGAAGGTATTTGGGCTATCAACTCATCATTTTCTTGTCTTTGTTTAGTCAACGGCAATCATAATTTTATACCAAAATGGAAACCAAAATTTATAACCGATTTAGTTTCAGAAGACAGATGCCATTTGAATGGTTTGGTAATGAAAGAAGGCTATCCTAGATATGCTACAGCATTAGGAACAGAAGATACGCACCAGTCTTGGCGAGAAACTATAGTAGACGGTGGTGTGCTGATAGACATAAGAACAGATGAAATTTTGTTTGACAAACTAGCTATGCCGCATTCACCAATGTTTTATAAAGACGAACTGTATGTATTGCTTTCTGCTACAGGACAATTAGCAAAGTTAGATTTAAAAACTAAAACAGTAGAAATTATAAAAGAGCTAAATGGTTTTTGTAGAGGAATGGATATCGTAGACGACTATGCATTTATAGGAATGTCTAAGTTAAGAAAAAACTCTTCCACATTTGCAAAACTTCCCTTTGCAGAAACAGCAAATACAGCCGGTATCAAAATTATTCATTTACCGACCAAAGCATTAGTAGGCGAGCTAAAATATACTGCCAGCGTAGATGAAATTTATGAAGTGAAAATATTAAAAAATATGAAGAGACCAAATGTATTAAATACCATAAATAAAATACATAAATACGCATTGAGTATTCCTGAAAAAACCTTTTGGGCAAAACCAGAACAAAAATAATAATAAATATAAAATATTGATATGAAAACAAAGAAATACACTTTTAATCAACTACTCTTTAAGTACAATAAGTACAGAGCAAAGCTTGACCGATTTAGGTTAACGAACAGAAACACACACCGACAAGGCGTTTTAGAAAAACATATAGAAAGGCTCAGAGAAAAACTATATAGCCTGTATGCGAGTATAAAAACGGTAGGAAAAGTAGCTACGCTTGCTACAGCATTAGCTATAGCTATACCAAATACTGCAGATGCACAAATACAGTTTGCACCTGTAGTAGTCAATCCATTTGGCTTAATACATCTCGGTGCTAGCAGTAATTCTGAGTTAGTAGATTTAGATGGCGATGGTGATTTAGATATGATGAGTGGAGAGTATTCGGGCTTTTTCTATTATTTTGAAAACGCAGCAGGAGCAGGAAATACACCAGTTTTTTTTGCAGGAGCACAAACGAACCCATTTAGCTTAACAAATATTGGTCTTCTAAGTAATTCTGAGTTAGTAGATTTAGATGGCGATGGTGATTTAGATATGATGGCTGGAGCAAGTAATGGAGTTTTCAACTATTTTGAAAATACAGCTGGAGCTGGAAATACACCAGTTTTTGCAGCTGTACAAATAAATCCTTTTAGTTTAACAGATATTGGTTATGGTTATGGAAGTAATTCTGGTTTAGTAGATTTAGATGGCGATGGTGATTTAGATATGATGGCTGGAACAAGTAATGGAAATTTTTATTACTTTGAAAATATAACACCAGTTTCTACTTTACCAGTAGAATTACTTTCTTTTAGCGCAGAGCCTACTCAGGCAGAAACAGTAGCGCTTTTATGGAAAACTGCTACAGAAATAGCTAATGATGGTTTTGAAATACTGCATAGTACAGATGCTGAAAATTGGCGTTCTATAGGTTTTGTAAAAGGAAATGGAAATACCAATGAAGCAAATACTTACGATTTTATGCATAAAAATCCTGCATCTAAGCTAAACTACTACAAGCTAAAACAAATAGACTTTGATGGGCAATATGAATATTCAGATATAGTGAGAGTTAATATAAAGTCTGGTTTGATGAATACAGAAATTATAGCTGTTTATCCAAACCCATTAGAAGACGAGCTAAATATAGATTTTGAAGGAGAAATTAATATTGAAGTAGTAAATATAACTGGTGAAGTATTAATAAAATCTCAAGAGAAAATGATAAATGTTAAAACTCTAAGCTCAGGAATATATTTTCTAAGAATTTATTCTGAAAATAACGAATTGTTAAGTACACAAAAAGTAATTAAAAACTAAGTTTGTTTGTTTCCTCTGGTCGGCATTCCTTCTGACCAACTAATAAATCAAGAACAGTAAAGTGGTTGGCAAAGATGCCAACCACAGGGTAAGGAAAGAAAAAGGATGCCGTTGCTATCCTTTGTGCGGAGAAGTGAACTTTATAGGTAGCACTATTAAAACGAGTCCTGTCATTTCGACCTTAGGAAAAAACACAAACAGATTTAAAATAAACCATCACTGTCATTTCGACGCAGGAGAAATCTACCTTTAGTGTATAACCAAAATATTTCATTAAGCTAAAATTCAGTTGTGAAAACCAAGGAAGATCTCTCCTAAGGTCGAGATGACATTCAGGATAAAACACAAACAGATTTCAAAAAACCACCGCTGTCTTTTCGACCTTAAGAAATAACACAAACAGATTTCAAAAAAAAAACGCTGTCATTTCGACGTAGGAGAAATCTACCTTTAGTGTATAACCAAAATATTTCATTAAACTAAAATTCAATTGTGGAAATCAAAGAAGATCTCTCTGCCGAAGTTTCGTCATCGAGATGACATTCGGTAAAAAAATAACATTCATTAATACTCCCAAACCGATTTATTCAAAACGTTCCAATTGGGATTATCTTTATTAATTAAAGCTTCTTTTTTCTTCCTAGACCATTTCTTCAATTCCTTTTCTCTTTCGATAGCACTTTCTATATTGTCATAACTTTCAAAATAAATTAGATTGTAACAATAATATTTACCAGCAAAAGTTTTAACTCTTCCTCTATTTTCAAAATGCTCATTTAATCTTCTTTCTAAATCGTGAGTAACACCAATATACAAAACCGTTTTCTTTGGGTTTGTTAGTATATAAATGAAATAGTTGTGGTTTTGCATTATCGTAAATTTACAATTTTTAAAATGTTTTCTACTACAACCAAAGGGAGATTTCTCCTAAGGTCGAAATGACATTCTACGTAGAAACAACATTTTTAATTCATAATAATCTAAATTATTTTAAATGAGATTAAGTTTAAAAACTTTAATAATGATACCAACAAGCAACCACAACCAATTCCTCATTTTTAAATGAATAAACCAATCGGTGTTCTGTATCAATTCTTCTGGACCAATAAGCTTGTAAATCGTGTTTTAAAGCTTCGGGTTTTCCTAAACCATCAAAAGGTTCTCGCATTGTTGCTTTTATGAGTTCGTTTATTCGCTTGAGTTTCTTTTTGTCGTTTTTTTGCCAATATAAATAATCTGCCCAAGCAGTTTTTGTCCAAACCAATCTCATTCTTCTATCAGATTATTTTCTGTAGTTTCTCCTTTTTCTGCTTCCTTTATAGATTGTATTAAGACGTCTCTATTTTTTCCAGAAAGCAAATAACTGGTTTCCTTTAAAGAGTTATATTCATCTAAAGAAATGAGAACCAAGTCTTTATTGTTCTTTCGTTTAATAATAATTTCTTGAACATTATCTACAACAGAATCCATCCACTTTTTAAGGTTTTCTCTTAAATCTGTATAATTAACTACTTGCATACTCCTATTTTTTATCAAAGATACTAAAAGTACGTAAATAAGTACTTTATAATTTCACAAGACGAATAAAGCCAGATAATTCGCCTTCTAATTTTAAAAAATAGATTCCTTTTTCCAAAAATGAAATATCTAGTTGTGTTCCAGAAAAAGCTTTTTCTTCAAAAACAATTTGACCTGTTAAATTCAAAATACTAAGCCTTGAGTTTGAAATTTTTTCTGAGAAGCTTATTAAATTATTTGTTGGGTTTGGGTAAATAATTAAATCATCAGAATTAAGCTCTTGAACAGATATTGGATTTTCTAATTTATAACAATCTGAAATACTTGATTGTAAATTATAAAAAACTTCACTTGGAGAAAACAAGCAGTAAGTGTTGAAACCACCATCTGTATAATGAACACCAAATGGAAGCATTAAACCATTCTTAATATTTCCGAAACCTTCCACAATTTTTGCAGTATCATCTTCATAATAAATCCAATCTGGATGATATAAATAATATTGTTTTCTAAATTCATTGTTTTGAAGCTGTACAGAATCTATTTTTACTACAATAGCCGTTTCGAAATCAAAACTTAAGCTGTCGCCAAGGTTTAAATTAAAATCATATAAAATTCGCTCTGCGCTTCCGCTCAAATTTTTAGAATAAATTATTTTATTTTCTTCTCTAATAAAAGTAATTAAATTATTCAAAGAATCTTCAAATAAATAATATCCTTTATAAACTTTAGAATAAGTTTTAGAATCTATTATGGTATCATTGGCAATATAAATAAATGATTCTGTTGTATTTCCCCAGAAAAATTCAGCATCTTTCCAAGCTATACTGTCTTGCGCAGTAGGAAAGGGAACGTAAGTTTGTGCTTGCACCAAACCATAAACTAAAACACTAAAAAATAAGATGTAATATTTATTCACGAATTAAAAATAGAAATTATTATCTACAAAACTGTCATTTTATCGTAAAATTACGCATCCATCCAGGCTTTAAACGCCTGAACTCTTTCTCTTGAAACTATAATATCTTCGCCTGCATAGTGTTCTACTTGAAGTTTTAAACGGCTGTTGGTATACGAAACAATGTTTTTGCAGGCTTTTATGGAAACAATGTTTTTTCTATTGATTCTATAAAATAATTTCGGGTCCAAAAGACTTTCTAAATATTCTAAACTATAATCTACTATGTATTTTCTGCCCAGGTTTGTGAGTATAAAAGTTGATTTTTCTAGAGAATAAAACAAACTAATTTCATCTATGGAAATACTATTGATTTTGTCTCCGATTTTTACCATAAAACGAGATTTATAATTTTGTTTCTCTAGATTTAAACTCGCAGCTATTTTTAAAATATCTTCTACTGATGTTTGTGGCTTTTGTTTTTCTACTTTATTTATTGCTGTTTGAAGTTCTTCTGCATTTACTGGTTTTAATAAATAATCTACGCCATTATTTTTGAAGGCTTTTATAGCATAGTTATCAAATGCGGTAGTGAAAATAATTGGACATTCCAGTTTTATTTTATCATAAATTTCAAAGCTTAAACCATCTGCTAACTGAATATCTGAAAAAATTAAATCTACTTTTGAATTTTCTTCAAAAAAGGCAAGTGAATCTTCTATACTTTCTAAAACAGCAACAATTTCATAGCTCGGCGTAATGTCTTTTATCATTTGCTCTAGCTTTCTAGCTGCTCTGTTTTCGTCTTCTATTATTAGTACTTTCATATTTTTCTTAGTATTCAAACTAAATATATTAGCGCGTCATTCCTGCGTAGGCAGGAATCTCAAACCTTGTTTGTTTAATAGATTCTTTTAATATAATTTCAACACGCATCTAACAAATCTTTAGTTTAAGTTATAAATAATCAACGCAAATTAACTGACTCGTTGAGATTCCTTTCTGCAAAGGAATGACGGAACCATTATGAAGCATTTCATATCTTCTCCAACAAGGGAATTTCGACCTCAAATTTTTCTTTCGTTTTAGTTACCAAAATTTCCTTTTCTGTAAAGAATTTATATTGCTGTTTCAAGTTTTCTAATCCTTTCCTTGTGGAATGTTCTACACTGCTTTTTTCTTGTAAATTGTTTTTTACAACTATAAAATCTCCTTGTTTTTCAATATCGACTTTAAGTACTTTTTTACTTGTAGCTACGTTATGTTTTACTGCATTCTCAACAAGCAACTGCAATGCCATTGGCACGATAAAAAATTTATTATCATCTTCAATATTTATTTTGAACTCTACTTTATTTTCGAATCTTATTTGAAGTAAAAAGATAAATGATTGTATAAATTCTAATTCTTCATAAAGTGGAACCAAATCCTTTTCTTTACTTTCTAAAACGTAACGATACAAGCTACTTAACTTATCTATAAATTTTACTGCCAAAACTTGATCTTCTGTAACCAATTCTGAAAGCACATTAAAACTATTGAATAAAAAGTGTGGATTTATCTGATTTTGGAGCGATTCGTATTTATAACGAAGCATTTCTGTTTCTAGCTTTTGTGCATTGATTTCAGCATTTTTCCAAGCTTGAAAAAAGCCAATAGAATTGAAAGTAAAAGCGATAAATAAAGAAATTGGAACAGTAAATTTCAACTGATTTAGTATCCATTTGTAAGCATTATCTGGTGTTTCTCCAAAAAATATATAATTCATAGCAAATTGCACTAAAATATATGCGATAGAAGAATAGACAACAATGGTAACAACGCCAAAGAAAAGTCTTTTTTTAGGTTCGTCAAACCAAGAAAAATAATCGCCTAATTTAAATCCAAAATAAGAATTTCCTAACCATTGAGACAAACTAATAGTCATAGACCAAAGCGTAGCGAAAAAGAAAAATTTAGGGTTTTTGAAGCTCTCGTTCCATAAAATAAGATTGAAAGCTATACCTAAAACAACATTTGCCAATAAGAATAGCCAAATGCTTTTAAAAGGTTGTATGAGTTTATAAATCATTTTAAAATAAGTATGAGATGTTCAAATTTAAGCTTTTATTTTCATCTAAAACAAATAACCAATCTTTAAAATCTGGCTCGCCAAAATATGCTTTTGCATTGTTTGAATATCCGAATCCTTCGTTTGGAATTCCCATAAAGTTTGTTCCAAATTTGCTGTCGTTATTTTCATCGTGATAATATCTTACGGCGTATTTTCCTTTTGGTAAATCTTTTACTGTCCATTGCGCAATATCGTTTTCTATTAGAACATAAGCTCCTTGTATTTTTTCTCCTTTTTCGTT
>CAKZQD010000176.1 GCA_937139485.1 uncultured Bacteroidota bacterium
TGCAGGAAGATCTAAGTTTATATTTATTTCATCATTATTTTTCATTATCAATTTAATTTACTACTTCACCTCAATAACATAAGGCATTTTAGCCTGAACAGTATTAAAACCAGCTTCTAAATTTTTAGTCTGTTTATAATAAGGATACATAACACCAAGCTCTTCTTTTAGCATTCTTTCCTTAACTTGCTCTATTCCAAATTGTTCCATGATTTGCTCAATAGCTTCTTTTTCTCTTGGAAATTCTTTTATATCATATTCCTCTGTTTCTATAAGTTTTGCAGTATAAGCAATAGCATCTTGCAAACCACCTAATTCATCAACTAAGCCTAAATCTTTTGCCTGTTCTCCAGTCCAAACTCGCCCTTGTCCAATTTTATCTACTTCTTCTTGCGTCATTCCTCTTCCATCTGCTACTCTTTTGGTAAAAGTATCATAAACTTTGTTTACGCCTTTTTGAATAACACTTTTTTCGTATTCATCAAACTGCTTCGTTACGCCGTTCATATTTGCATGGTCGTTTAAACTTACTTCGTCAAACGTAACACCTATTTTATTTTCTAAAAATTTTTCAAAGTTTGGCACCAAACCAAAAACACCAATAGAACCCGTAATAGTATTTTCTTCGGCAAAAATATGATCTGCATTGCACGCAATGTAATATCCACCAGAAGCAGCCAAACTACCCATAGAGACTACTACTTTTTTTGCCTCTTTTGCTTTTTCCAATGCTCTCCAAATTACCTCAGATGCCAAAGCACTTCCACCAGGAGAATTTACTCTAAGTACTATTGCCTTAATATCTTCATCTTTACTAAGCTTAGTTATAATTTTTGCATATTCTTCACTACTTAAAGCGTCTTGTGCTTTTGCGCTTACAATTTCGCCCTCAGCAAATACTACTGCAATTTTATCTTTGCCGGGAAGCGTTTTTTCAACAACAGTAGAAGCGTATTTATTTAAACTAATAAAATTTATGTCTTTAGTGTCTTCAACTTCTAGTGTTTTTGCTAAGTCGTCTAAAACTTCATCATAGTATTTTGCGCCATCTATTAAACCAAGTGTTACTGAGGTGTCTACTGTGTTAAAAGCAAGCATATTAATATATTCTTCTAAATTTGCAGCTTCTATATTTCTAGCTGTACTTATATTATTTATGAAATCTTTTTTAATGCCACCAAGCAAAAATTCCATCTGTTTTCTATTGGCATCGCTCATTTCTTCTCTAATAAAAGGCTCAACTGCACTTTTAAATGTTCCTACTTTAAATACTTGTACTTCTGCCTCTATTTTGTCTAAAAACTTTTTGTAAAATGTAAGCTGTGTTCCTATGCCTCTCATTTCTACCAAACCTTCTGGGTTTACAAAAATATCATCAGCTACACTTGCTAAGTAATATGATTTTTGGGAAACATATTCGCCATAAGCTTTTATAAATTTACCCGAAGTTTTAAAATCTAGCAAAGTTCTTCTTAGCGCATCAATACTAGCAAAGCTGTTTGGCATGATTCCCATTTCTAAGTAAATACCTTTTATTTTATCATCATTTTTAGCTTTTTGAATACTTCTTATCGTGTTTTCTAAACCTATTTTTTCTTTAATAGCCAAGCTGCCAGATAAAAAATCAATATCTTCTGTTTTGTTCTGTTCACTAATTGTGTAGTTTAAATTTAGCTTTAGTACAGATTTATCTTTAATACTTGCAGTTTCACTTTTAGCAGTACTTGCTGCAGTTAAAATACTAGCTATAAAAACTCCTAGAATAAAAAACATAAGTACAAAACCTACAATAACTGCCAAAACTTGTTTCAAAAATTGCTTCATAATATATATAATTGTTAATATTGCAAAGATATAAATTAAAGCCGTTGAATTTTGTTATTTTTTCTTTAGGAAGCAATATGGGAAACCGATTAGCTTATTTAAACCTTGCTATAAAAGGACTAGAAAACCAGTTGGGAGATTTGTTAATAAAATCTAATGTTTTTGAAACCGAAGCTTGGGGAAATAAGGCACAAACATCTTTTCTAAATCAAGTAGTTGTATTTCAAACAAATAAAAAGCCAGAAGCATGTTTAAATATTTTACAAAGTATTGAAAAAGAACAACAAAGAAAAAGAAACGAACATTGGGGACCAAGAACATTAGATATAGACATCTTATTTTTTAACCAAGAAATAATAAATACACATCGGTTAATAATTCCACATCCATTTCTAGAAAAACGACTTTTTGTTTTACTACCTTTGAGCCAAATTTTAGCAGATTTTGTACATCCTAAATTGCAGAAAAACATTTTGCAGTTGCTACAAGAATGCAAAGACAACACTCAAGTAGAAAAACATATTAATGGAATATAATTTTATAGCAATTGAAGGATGCATAGGCACAGGTAAAACTTCCTTTGCAAAAATGCTAGCACAAGATATATCAGTTCCATTAGCTTTAGAAAGTTTTGAAGACAATCCTTATCTCGAAAAATTTTATAAAGACCCAAAAAACAATGCCTTTTCTTTAGAACTATATTTTATGGCAGAAAGGTATAATCAACAAAAGCGAATAGCACAAAAGTTTAATTTATTTAATCAAATAGTAGTCGCAGATTATGCATTTATAAAATCTCAAGTATTTGCAAATATTACTTTAGAAAATCCTGACGATTTACAGCTTTTTAAAATGCTGTTTAATATTATAAATCAAAACATAAAAGCTCCAGATATTATATTGTATTTGCATAAGTCTACAGATGTTTTACTAGAAAATATAAAGAAAAGAGGGCGAACTTACGAACAAAATATATCTGCTGAATATTTAAATACATTACACCAAGCATATATTCAATATTTAAAGCAGCAAAGCAAATCTAAAGTAATAATGGTAGATACTACAGATTTAGATTTTGTAAAAAATAAGCGTGATTTTTATTATTTAAAAGATGTATTAAGCAAAAAATATACTGAAAAATTTAATTTCATATAAAATGTAGTATTTTTGTTCCTATTATAAATTGAAACTTATACTATGAAATTTACATTTACGATTAAGATTGCATTTTTTTCATTATTTTTATTAGGCATTTCTCAAGGCTCATTTGCACAAACGCAAGCAGAAATAGAAGCTATGCAAAATGAAAACACTAAAGACGTTAATGTAGAAGAGAAAAAGACCAAAGCAGAAAAAGATGCTGAAAAAGCTGCAAAGAAAGAAGCAGCAGAAATAGAAAAAGCAATAAAAAAAGCAGAAAAAGACTTAGAAAGAGCAAATAAAAAAGCTGCTAAAAGTGCATCAGATACAGATTCTTCAGAAAAAGAAAAACCTGCAAAGAAAGAGAAAACAGAAAAACCTGCTAAAGAGAAACCAGCTAAAGCAGAAAAAGTAAAAGACGGAAAGCCCTCAAAAGTTAAGAAAGAAAAAACAGAGAAAGAAAAAACTGAGAAAACAGCTAAATCTAAACCTGTAAAAACAGTTTCTAGTGCTTCTAGAGGCGGTAGTTCTAGAACTAACTTAATGAATAAACCATTTAAAACTTGGAGTTTTGATATTGGTTTAAATGCAACTAACCCACAAACAGATATAAGGTACAATGACTTTTTTGGAACAATAACTCCAAAAAACGAATACAAATATGGCGGTCAACTTAGAGTTACCAAAATGTTTGACAACGCTATAGGTTTACAAGCACAATTTTCATACAACAGACTACAAGGTGTGTTTGATACTTTAGTGCCATTTGCAGAAGATAGGAGAGCACTCGAAGCCGCAGGAATAAATGAAGGTATTTGGTTTAGAAACAATGTAATACAAGGTTCTTTAAACATATATTGGAATATTAGTAATACCGTTTTTAACGTAAATAAATATTACAGATCACTTAGAGATAAAAAAACAATTAAGAAAAGATGGTTTTCGTTGTACGCATATACAGGAATAGGATTTTCTATTTTCGATCCACACGTAATGCGCCTTTCAGACAATGCACCAGTTTCTGTTGCAGATGCATTTCCGGGTGTCAAATTTCAAACAAATAGAACTACAGAAGTAGTAATACCTGCGGCTTTAGGAGCTAAATTTAAACTGAGTAAAACTATAGATTTAGGTTTTGAATTTGGTTATAATTTCTTGTTTTCAGATAAATTAGATGGCTTTAACTACAATCACCCAGGAAGAATAAAACACGATGGCTACTCTACAGGTTCATTAGTGCTTTCGTTTAAACTAGGCGGAAAGAAAAACGACAAAGAACACATAGAATGGACAAATAGTATAGAACCAGTATTTGAAGAAATTGCTAAAATTGGATCTATTAAGAAAAAAGTAGATAGGCTGGCAAAAGATGAAGACGAAGACGGAATTTCTGACTATTTTGATAAAGATACAGAAACTTTAGAAGGAACTACCGTAGGAGCAGATGGTAAAGCATTGGACACAGATGGCGATGGTGTACCAAATGATATAGATATGGATTTGTTTACAGCAAAAGGTGCAGAAGTAGACGAGCAAGGAAGAGCCATAGATACAGATGGCGATGGCGTGCCAGATCATTTAGATTTAGAAGATGGTACTTCTGATGGCGAATTTGTAAATTTTCAAGGAAGATCTATTGATGATAATATTACAGTAAAAACAAGCGAAAATGAATTGAGAAATATTGCAATGCCTTCAATATTTTTTGATACAGATAAAGCAAATATCAAAAGAGAATATGAAGATGAATTATTTCAAATGGCATTGACTATAAAAAGAAATAAAGGTCTTAGATTTGTTTTAGAAGGACACTGTGATGAAAGAGGATCTGACGAATATAATGCAGAATTAGGAAGAAGAAGATCTGAAGCTGTAAAAAACTACTTAGTAGAAAACTATAAATTAGACCCAGCACTTTTTACATTAGTTTCTAAAGGTAGAGCAGAAGCAATGTCGCCAAGGTATAATATAAATAGAAGAGTTGATGTTGTAGTAGCACAATAATTCATGAAAAAATAACTTTTAAAAACCTTGATAAACAATAATTATCAAGGTTTTTTTATGTCATATTGTTACAAATACCATCATTTTTATAAATTTGCATATTCTAATGAATAAAGTAAATCTTTCAGACAAAATATTTAGTACCATAAGCAAAGCAGGAAAAGAACTCAATTACCCTGTTTATGTAGTAGGAGGCTATGTTCGTGACCAGCTTTTAGGCAGAAATAAGCAAGATAAAGATATTGATTTTGTATGTGTAGGTAGTGGAATTAAATTTGCTAAAAAAACAGCAAGTTTACTTTCAAATAAAATAAAAGTAACGGTTTTTAAAAACTATGGAACGGCAATGTTTAAATACGATGGCGTTGAATATGAATTTGTAGGAGCAAGAAAAGAATCTTATCAGCGAAATTCTAGAAACCCAATTGTAGAAGAAGGCACTTTACAAGACGATCAGAATAGAAGAGATTTTACAATAAATGCTTTAGCTATTTCTTTAAATGAAGAAACTTTTGGCGAAATTGTAGATTCTTTTGGAGGAATTTTAGATTTAGAATATAAATTAATAAAAACACCCTTAAATCCAGATATTACTTTTTCTGATGATCCTTTGAGAATGCTAAGAGCGGTAAGGTTTGCTTGTCAACTAAATTTTAGTATAGATGAAAAAACGCTTGAAGCAATTACCAGAAATAGTTCAAGAATAGAAATAATTTCTCAAGAGCGAATTACTACCGAAATAAATAAAATTATACTTTCAAAAAAGCCTTCAATTGGTTTTAAGTTGCTTGAAAAAACAAAATTATTACCAATAATATTTCCTGAATTAGAAAATTTAAAAGGCGTAGACATAAGAAATGGGCAAGGGCATAAAGATAATTTTTACCACACTTTAGAAGTGTTAGACAATATTTCTAGAAATACATCAAATTTGTGGTTGCGCTGGGCAGCTATTTTGCATGATATTGCAAAACCTAAAACAAAACGTTTTGAAGCGAAAGTAGGTTGGACTTTTCACGGTCACGAAGTTGTAGGAGCCAGAATGGTAAAACCTATTTTTAAGAAATTTAAACTTCCTTTAAGTGCAGAAATGCGTTTTGTAGAAAAATTGGTTCGCTTACATTTAAGGCCCATTCCATTATCAAGAGATGAAATTTCAGATTCAGCAATAAGAAGATTAATTTTTGATGCAGGCGAAGATATTGACTCACTAATGATTTTGTGCGAAGCAGATATTACTTCAAAAAACAAAGAAAAAGTAAAAAAATATTTAAAAAACTTTGAGTTTGTAAGAGAAAAAATTGTTGAAATAGAAGAAAAAGACAGTATTAGAAATTTCCAGCCTCCAATATCTGGCGAGTACATTATGGAAGTTTTTAATTTAAAACCTTGTAGAGAAATTGGAACTATAAAAAACCAGATTAAGGAAGCAATTTTAGAAGGCGAAATAAAAAACGACTATGAAGAAGCAAAACTGCTTATGTATAAACTAGGAAAAGATTTAGGCTTGCAAAAAGCGCAATAATTTTATCTCTGAACTTTTCAACCTTGTTTCGTGTCTTCA
Source organism: uncultured Bacteroidota bacterium (assembly GCA_937139485.1). Lineage (GTDB taxonomy): Bacteria > Bacteroidota > Bacteroidia > Chitinophagales > UBA8649 > CAKZQD01. The sequence continues at coordinate 6,533 of CAKZQD010000176.1, forward strand.
CGAAACAAAACATTTTTACAATTGTTTCGTGTCTTCACGCAACAAAAGAAACTTCAACTTGTTTCGTATCTTAACCTTGTTTCGTGTCTTCACGAAACAAAACATTAAAACAAAGAACTAATCTTCTCAACCTTGTTTCGTGTCTTCACGAAACAAAACATTTTGACTTCACGAAACAAAACATTAAAACAAAGAACTAATCTTCTTTCAAATTAAAACAAGTTCTGCATCTAGGTTCATAGCTTTCGGTTTCTCCAAGTAAAACGGTTTTATCGTTTTCTACAAGTCTATAAGAGTGCAAAGCAATATCGCCACAAACCATACAAATTGCGTGAACTTTTGTAATATAGTCTGCAATGCTTAATAAATTTGGAATAGGACCAAAAGGTTTCCCTTTAAAATCCATATCTAAACCAGCAATAATTACTCTTTTTCCATTTTTTGCTAATTTTTCGCAAACATCTACCAAGCCCATATCAAAAAACTGAGCTTCGTCTATACCAACTACTTCAGTGTCGTTTGCCAATAAAAGTATGTTTTCAGAATGAGAAACAGGTGTAGATCTTATTTTATTTTTATCGTGCGAAACTACATCAGTATCATCGTATCTAGTATCAACACCAGGTTTAAAAATTTCAATTTTTTTGTTTGCAAACTTTGCTCTTCGCAATCTTCTTAGCAATTCTTCTGTTTTACCAGAAAACATGGAGCCGCAAACAACTTCAATCCAGCCTTTTCTTACATTATTAATACTTGGTTCTATGAACATAGCCCAAATTTAAGCCAAATTTTGTAATGCTAGTTTGTTATTGACTTTAAATATTTTTTTTAGTGTAAAGAAAATTGAAGTCTTAACAAGTTTTTTATTTCTTGATGTAAATTATATTATAATTAGAATTAAATTCGTTGTATAATAAAACAAAACGCTTAAAAATTATGTTCAATCAAAATAAAATAAAATCACTTTTAGAGAAAATAAATTGGTTATCAGATTCTTTTGAAAAAAATAATTATTCCAATATTTCTTCATTAGAAAAGTCTCTATTAAAAGAAAAAGTTTTAATGTTTTTTGATGAAATAGAAAATATTCCTACAAGTGTTTTTAAACCCAAGGATACAGAGCAAACTATAGCGCAGCAAGAAGAGGTAAAAAAGGAAATAGTAGCACCAGAAATTGTAAAAGTAGAAGAGGTAAAAGAAAAACCAATTGTAGAAAAACAAGCTGAGCCTATAAAAATAGAAGAACCAATAGTTGTAGAAAAAAAGGAAGTTGCTGTTTCTGTACAAACAATTGAAACAGAATTGTCAAAGCAAGAAAAATTTGAAAAAACATTGAAATTTCAGAAAGAAATTGCAATGCCAAAACGAGATATTCGAGAAATCATAGATTTAAACAAAAGTTTTATTCTAAAAGCAGAATTGTTTAATCAAAACAATGATTTGTATAATAGTTTTATTCAAGAAATAAACCAAACAAGAACAGAAGATTCTGCCAATATAGTTATCAAAAACTGGGCAGCAAACTTAAATTGGAAAACAGAAGAAAATAAGGCTTTTGAACTTTTAGAAAAAGCAGTAGAAAAGCGTTTTTTGCCTTTAATTTAAGTTTTATTCCTGAAATTCTGTATATTTTACAGTTTTATAAAAATCGTCTTCCATGCAAGTTTGAATTTTTATAAAACCATTTTTACTTTCTTCAAATACCTTTACCGCACTTTGTTTTGGAAGTTTGTAGCATAGGTTAAAAATGTATTTTGGCAAGTATCCGTCATATCTATAAAAGTAATTTATGTCCTCTGCTTTTTTAGGTATTTTTGGAAAACCAAGTGCGTTTACTAAGCTATTATAAAAAGCATAATTCAATTTATTTCCTTTTTTTCCTTTTTTCAATATTTTCATAAGCATTTTTTTTGCTTTGTAGAAGTATATCCAAAACCCATTCCATTTTTTTTATTTAACAAAATTTAAAAAGTTTACAGCGCTTAAAAACCTTTAAAAAGACTAATTTTTAACTATATTTGCATTATTATTTAACAAACTAAAATTACATTAAAATGAAAAAAATTACTGGAATATTATTGTTAGCAGTTTTACTTTTTACAGCATCTTGCAATAACGAAACAAAAGAAGTTAAGGAAGAAGTAAAAGTAGAAGAAGTAGATAAAAATGCATTAGCAGACAAAAACTATATAGTTTCTAACAAAGAAAGTGTTGTAAAGTGGGAAGGAAGTGCAGTAGCACATGGTCACAATGGAACTATAAATGTAATAGCAGGTAAATTTAGTGTAGAAGAAGGAAAACTTGCTGCTGGTAAAATTTCTATAGATATGACTTCTATGAATGCTACAGATTTGGCAGATTCACCAGAAGATAAAGGAAAGTTAGAAGGACACCTAAAAAATGCAGATTTTTTTAACACAGCAGAACACCCTGTTGCTACTTTAGAAATTACTGATGCATCTAATATGGCTGCAGTTAAAGCAAATTTAACTATTAAAGATGCTACACACCCAGTTGAGTTTCCTATGAATGTTTCTATGAAAGATGGTAGTGCAGTAGTAACAGCAGATTTATCTTTTGATAGAACTAAATATGACATCACTTACAATTCAGGGAATTTCTTTGAAAACTTAGGTGATAAAATGATTAAAGATGAAGTTAATTTAAACGTAATGTTAATGGCTAAATAAGCTTTTAAATTTTCACAATATTTAATGCTCAATCTAAACAGGTTGGGCATTTTTTTTGCTTCAAAATGAAATTAGATTTTAAAATTATTAAATTTACACTAACTAAAACTATGATAATATGCCTATAAGAATGGTAGAAGATAATCCCGGAGGAGGAAATAAACGAAAACGACCAAGCAATCCTGGAGGTGGCAGAAGAGGCGGCGGAAGCTTAATAACAATGCTTTTACCTTTGTTATTAAAAAATCCAAAACTACTTTTAATAGCAGCCGTTTTATTTGGTTTGTTCTACTTTTTTATGCCAAACCAAGCAAGTAGTGTAGTAAATAGTGCTTTTAATACAGGTATGGAAATTGATGATGAGGTATATCAGCAAGCAGAAATTTTTGAACCATTAGCAGATAACAAAAAAAATCCATTGCCAGCACAAGTAAGCTTATTGAAATACGCGCCACAAAGACTAAATCAAGGAAGTCAAGGTTCTTGTGTAGGTTGGGCTAGTAGCTATGCTGCTCGTACTATTTTGTATGCAAAACAAACAGGTCAAGATCCAAATCAAGTTCGTTTTAGTCCATCTTCTTTATATAACGAAATAGATTTGCCAAACTGTCAAGGAGCCTACGTTCACACAGCTATGGAAACTATGAAAAAACAAGGTGTTTTACCTTTCAATCAATTTCCTTATGACGAAAATTCTTGCGATAATGAATTAAATTCTTCTCAAAAAAGAGATGCACAGCAGTATACAATAACTGGTTATAATAGGCTTACAAAAGGAAGTAATGCAAGAAATTTGGAAACAGATATGCTTGCCATAAAACAAAACTTGGCTCAAGGTGCGCCAGTAGTTATAGGTATGATGGTTGGCGGTTCTTTTATGCAAAACATGAAAGGAAAAGATACTTGGATACCAACAAGTGCAGATCTTAAACAATATGGTTTTGGTGGTCACGCTATGTGTGTAATTGGTTATGATGATTATAAAGACGATGGTTCTTTTCAGTTAATGAACTCTTGGGGAAGCGATTGGGGAAACAATGGAGTTGCTTGGGTGCGCTACTCAGATTTTAGCCTTTTCAATAAAGAAGCTTATGGTCTTTTTCCAATGGGCGATGCAAATTTAAAAGAATCTAAAATTCTTAATTTGGAATTTGGATTAGTAAACAATACTTCAAAAAAACATGTAAACTTTATTCAAAAAGATAAATACTTGTTTAAAACTGCTTCGCCAATAAAAAAAGGTGATAAGTTTAAAGTAGAAGTTACAAATGACGCTACATGTTATACCTATTTATTTGGCGAAGAAACAGATAAAAGTTCTTATGTATTGTTTCCATACACAAAAAAGCATTCGCCGTATTGTGGTATTGTAGGTACAAGATTGTTTCCAAGAGATTATTCTTTACAGGCAGATAATATAGGTACAAAAGATTATATGGCTGTTCTTATTACAAAAGTTCCTATAGATTATGACGAAGTAAACAAATCTATTAATAATGCACAAGGAAACACATATTACGAAAAAATCAAGAATTTTGTTGGTTCAAATATGATTCAAGCAAATTTTAAAACAGGAAGTAATATTTCTTTTTCAGGAGAATTAAAAAAGAATAATGTAGTTGCTGTAGTTATGGAAATAGAAAAAAACTAATAAGAATGGAATATATTGCTCTGGTTTTAATTTTAATAGTACTTATTAGTATTATATTTATTTGGGTGGTTTATAATAAATTTGTAAAACAGAAAAATTTAATAGACGAAGCTTGGTCTGCTATAGATGTTACTTTGAAGAAAAGACACGATTTAGTACCAAATTTAATAGCAGTAGTTAAAGGAATTTCAGATCACGAAGAAAATTTGTTTAAAGAAGTTACCAAATGGCGAGCAGCGGCAATGCAAGCAAAAGACAGTCCTACAAGAGAAGAAGCCGAAAATATGTTGTCTTCTGTTTTGGGTAAAATAAATGTAGTCATAGAAAATTACCCAACATTAGTTTCAGGAGAAAACTATCTAAAACTTCAAGAACAACTAGAAACAATAGAAGATGAAATTTCTTATGCTAGAAGATATTATAATGGAACCATAAGAAACAACAATATTTTATTAGAATCTTTTCCTTCAAATCTTATAGGAAATATGTTCAATTTTCAAAAACCATTTTTCTTTGAAGTAGAAACAAGTGCTGAAAGAAATGTTCCATTAGCAAATTTTAGTGAAGATGAATAAGAAAATTATATTCCTGATTTTAATTTTTATTTTTTCGATAAAATTTTTATCTGCTACTGAAAAAATATATCTCTTCAAAGCAAATATAGAAGTAGAAGAAAATGGAGATTTGCTAATAGAAGAAATCATAAATGTAAAAGCAGAAGGTTACAATATAAAAAGAGGTATTTATAGAGCCATTCCTAATAAATATAAAACAAAAAAAGGACTCAATTTTAAAGTAGATATAAAAGTTGAAGCCGTTTTAAAAAATGGACGAAAAGAAAACTTTCACACCAAAGTAGAAAATGGTCTTTATAAAATTTATGTTGGAAATAAAGATGAATTTCTAAATCCAGGCGATTACTACTACACTATTAAGTACAAAACAGACAATCAAATAGGCTTTTACGAAAATTTTGATGAATTGTATTGGAATGTAAATGGAAACGATTGGGATTTTCAAATAGACAAAGTTGAAGCAAATATTACTTTGCCAAATACTGCAAGAATAGAACAAAATGCTGCATATACAGGTTTTAGAGGCGAAAGTGGAAAAGATTATAAAGTAGAATTAACAGAACCAAATAAAATTCACTTTGAATCTACAAGAATTTTTTCTGCTGGCGAAAATTTAACAATTGGTACAGGTTGGCAAAAAGGAATAATTAAAGAACCAACTGCTTCTGATAAGTTAATGAAATTATTGAAAGATAATCTATTTCTATTGATAGGAATATTCGGTACACTTTTAGCTTTTTTAATTCATTTATTCAATTGGAAAAAAGTTGGCGTAGATCCAGAAGAAGGAACAATTATACCACTTTTTAAACCTATGAACGGCTTGTCGCCATCGGCAATGCGCTATATTTTAAAAATGAAAATGGATGATAAAGCCTTTACAGCAGCAATAGTTTCTATGGCAACAAAAGGAGTTCTTAAAATAGAGAAGAAAAGCAGTATTTACCATTTGATTAAAGAACAAGATGCTGATTTATCAAAGCTTTCTTCTAGTGAACTTGCTTTATACAATACAATTTTTACTAGAAAATCATTATTAAAAATTTCAAATACAAATCATAGCGAGATAAGTAAAGCAATAAATACTTTCAATAAAAAGGAAGAAGATCTGCATCAAGAAACTTACTTTAAGTTGAATAGAAAACACTTAATTGCTGGAATTGTAATTTCTGTAGTTACAATGTTACTCATGTTTTTATCTATAGGTTTAGATTTATCTTTAGTTTCATTTTTTCCAGGTTTTCCAATATTGATTTTTATAATTGTTATGTTTAAAAATGTACCATCAATTAGAAAAAATTTAGGTGGTGCTTTAATAGGTGTTGCCTTTATTGGTCTTTTTGTATTATTTCCATTTATTGGAAGTATCGGTTTATCTACTATTCAAATTGTAACAATGCTTATTGTGCTTTTGATTTTATTATTCATTAATTTTTTATTTGCTTACCTTATGAAAGCACCAACACTTTTTGGTAGAAAAGAAATGGATAAAATAGAAGGCTTTAAAATGTATTTGAAAACTGCCGAAGAACTAAGACTAGATTCACATAATATACCAAACAAAACGCCAGAGCTTTTTGAAGCATATTTACCTTATGCCATTGCTTTAGATTGTGAAAACCAATGGGCAAAGAAGTTTGAGAATATACTAGCAGAAGCTATGGAAGCTGGCACATACAGACAGCCAACTTGGTATATTGGCGGCGGAAATACATTTTCTCCAAGTACACTTACTAGAGATATTGGAGGGCGTTTAAATAATGCAGTAAACAATGCATCAATGGCGCCAAGTCAAAGAGGTTCATCGTCTGGTGGTGGCTGGTCTGGCGGTAGTAGCGGTGGCGGATTCTCTGGCGGTGGCGGAGGTGGCGGCGGAGGTGGCGGCTGGTAATTAAATGTTAAATAATTATTAGAAACAAATTATTTTATATAAATTAGTACTTCACTAAACCAAAATGTTATGAATAAGTTTCTGACTATATTGCTATCATTATTTACTATAAGTCTTTTTGCACAGTTGAAACCACAAAAAAACGATTTTGGAATAGGTATAGATTATAAATTTCAGAAAGAAGTGCTTATTGTTACAGACTACGATGTCTGGGGTGGAATTTCAAATGATTATAGATTAGAACAATATAATTTTTTTCCTGCTTTGAAATTTGATTATTTTTTAAAAGATGAATTATCTTTAAATTTATTTTTTAGACCAGTTATTATTAGTAAATCAGATATTGATGAGCAAATTTCTCCTAATAAATCTTTTCGTGATTATAAAATCAATAAATTTAGTATGAGTTTGGGTTTTGGTCTCGAAAAACACTTTTTTAAGAAACTGAAAATTGACCCTTTTGTAGGTGTTAATATTCATTATATTTATAGTGCACGAGAAAACATTGTATCTAAAAACAAATCTTATGATTATCAATTAAATTATTTAAGATCTGTAACTTCAAATGATACAAAAGGAGTAGAGGTTCATGGATTTAATTCTACTATAAATTTTGGAATGAATTATTTTATTAGTCCAAATTTTTCTTTAGGAGCAAATTTAGACTTAGGTTACAGATATGTATTGCAAAAAGGAACAGCATATTTTAAATCTGAAAGAACGAGTTACAACCAAGCAGGAGACGTAATAGAAACCCAGAATAACAAAACAGATTATAAGTATAATAACAAAACAGGAGATTTTATTTATTCTTTTTCAATAAAAACAGCATTTTACTTTTCTTTAAAAAAGAAGAAAAATAAGAGTTCTGCAAAAGGGTAAATATTTTTTACCTTTGTGCAATGAATAAAATCGATGTTCTAAAAGAACAAATTGAGAAAGCAAAAAAGATTGTAATATCTACACACGTAAGTCCAGATGGAGACGCTATTGGTTCTTCTTTGGGATTATATCATTACTTAATAAATATTGGCAAATCTGTTACAGTAATAGTACCAAATGAATTTCCTACTTTTTTAAAATGGATGCCAAAAACAGATGAAATATTTGTTTACGAAGGCAACGAAGAAGAAGGAAAAAAAATCACAGAAGCCGCAGATTTAATTTTCTCTTTAGATTATAACGAACCACACCGTACTGCAATGTATTCTAAAACATTGGAGGCTTCAAATGCTTATAAAGTTGTAATAGATCATCATATTGGAGAACCCACTTGGCAAAATTTAAACTTATCAGTAGTTGGTGCAAGTTCTACTTGCGAATTAATTTTTGATACCATTGTTGCACTTTCTTCAGAAGAATACATAAACCAAGACATTGCTTACAGCTTATATTCTGGCTTGCTTACAGATACAGGAAGTTTTCAATTTTCTGCCACTACTCCAAAAGTACATATCATAGCAGCAAGCCTGCTTTCAAAAGGAGTACAACCAGATTTAGTACACAATCATATTTTAAATAGTTTTAGCGAAAGCAGATTAAAGTTCTTTGGCTTTTGTATAAATAAAAAAATGAAAATCGTAGCAGAAAAAAAACTAGCATATATTTTTCTAACCAAAAAAGAACTAAATAGCTATAGTTTGGGTGTAGGCGGTACAGAAGGTTTAGTAAACGAACCTATGAAAATTTCGGATATAGATATTTCAATCTTATTCAAACAAGATAAAGACAAAATTAAAATATCTTTTCGATCAAAAAAAGACATTGATATAAGCAAATTTGCAAGTGCATATTTTGAAGGCGGAGGACATAAAAATGCCTCAGGAGGAGTTTCTTATTTAACAATAGAAGAAACTGAGAAAAAATTATTGCTTCTAATAAACAAAATTTAACGCAAGTTCAAAAAAATAAACTACAAGAATTCCGTTATATTTGCGGCTCTTAAAAATAAATAAAATGAAAATTAAAATATTAATATTAACCATTTTGTTGGGAAGTGTAGTTACACTTTCTGCAAAAGGCAAAAAAAAAGAATCTAAAATGTACGCACAAATTGAAACAGATAAGGGAACAATTAAAATAGAATTGTTTTATGAGCAAACTCCAATGACAGTAGCAAACTTTGTTGGTTTAGCAGAAGGAGATATTGAAAATAAAGCAAAAGCAAAAGGTGTTCCTTTTTATGATGGATTAAAATTTCATAGAGTAATAAGTAAAGGAAACGGAGATGCACAAGACTTTATGGTTCAAGGAGGAGATCCGCAAGGAACAGGAATGGGCGACCCAGGATATAAATTTCCAGACGAATTTGTTGATACTTTAGGTTTTGACGAGCCATATTTGTTAGCAATGGCAAATTCAGGTCCTGGAACAAACGGAAGTCAGTTTTTTATTACCGTAGCGGCAACTACTTGGCTAAACCAAAAACATACTATTTTTGGTAAAGTAGTAGAAGGTCAAGATGTTTTAAACACTATAAAACAAGGCGATGTAATGAATAAAGTGACTATAATAAGAGAAGGAAAAGAAGCTAAGAAATTTAATGCAGCAAAAGTATTTGCAGAAGTACAAGAAAGTTTAGTACAAGCAGAAAAAGACAAAATAAAAGCAGAAATGAAAACATTTGAAGATTACGTAAAAAAAGAATATCCTAATGCACAAAAAACGGCTTCAGGTTTACATTATATAGTAGAAAAAGAAGGAACAGGTGCTCCAGCTGAAAAAGGAAAACAAGTATCTGTTCACTATGCAGGAACACTTGCAGACGGTACAGAATTTGATAATTCATTTAAAAGAAATCAACCAATCGATTTTCAACTAGGTGTAGGTCAAGTAATACAAGGCTGGGACGAAGGAATTGCTTTAATGAAAGAAGGAGCAAAGTATAAATTGATAATTCCTTACCAATTAGCTTATGGAGCAAATGGAAGACCACCAGTAATTCCAGCAAAAGCAACATTAATTTTTGATACAGAATTAATTAAAGTAAAGTAATTAAAAACTTAATTAACTAATAAATAAAAAAACATGAAGTATATTAATATAGTAGTAGTTGCCTTAGTGGTTTTATTAACAAGCTGCCAAGAACAAAAAGAAAATAAAATATTTGCCAATTTTGAAACAGAAAAAGGAAATATTAAAGTTGAATTGTTTTACAAAGCAGCACCAATGACAGTTGCAAATTTTGTAGCATTAGCAGAAGGAACAATGGATAATACTGCAAAAGCAAAAGGCGAACCATATTTTGATGGATTAAAATTTCATAGAGTAATAACAGTAGGAAACGGAGATCCAAAAGATTTTATGATTCAAGGAGGAGACCCATTAGGAAATGGACAAGGAGGTCCAGGGTACCAATTTCCAAATGAAATAGTAGATACCTTAAATTTTGATAAACCAGGAATATTAGCAATGGCAAACGCAGGGCCAAATACCAATGGAAGTCAATTTTTTATTACAGTAGCACCAACTCCAGAATTATTTGGAGGCTATAGCGTATTTGGAAAAGTTGTTGAAGGAATGGAAGTAGTAAATAGCATTAAAAAAGATGATGTTATGAATAAAGTAACAATAGTACGTCAAGGAGAAGAAGCAAAAGCATTTGATGCAGTAGCAGCATTCAAAAATGAACAAGCAGCTTCAGAAACAAAAATGAAAGAAGAAGCATTGAAAGAAATTGCTGCATTTGAAGACTTTGTAAAACAAACATATCCTAATGCTCAAAGAACAGCTTCTGGAATATATTACGTAATGGAAAAAGAAGGAACAGGAAAACAACCTACAGCCGAAAACACTGTAGAAGTTCATTACGAAGGAAAGTTTTTAGATGGAAACATATTTGATAGTTCATACCAAAGAGGAGAAACAATTTCTTTTCCTCTAGGAAGAGTAATTCCAGGTTGGACAGAAGGGCTTCAGTTATTTAAAGAAGGCGGAAAAGGTACATTAATCATTCCTTACCAATTAGCTTATGGAGCAAGTGGAAATCAAGGAATTCCTCCAAAATCAAACCTAATTTTTAATATTGAATTGTTTGAAGTGAAATAATTTTATTAATAATAATTAGCAAAAGACCATTGAAAATTTTCAATGGTCTTTTTAGTTTATGTCTGCAATAATTTTTTATTTAAACTACATTTTTATACTTTTATACCAATGTATTTAAAATCCTTTCTTAATTATTTAAACTTTGAAAAAAGAGCTTCAAAGCACACAGCCGTTTCTTATGAAACAGACATACTTCAGTTTAAAAAATATTTAAGCAATACAAATAAAACATTAATAAAAGCAGAATATAAAGATGTGCGATTATGGGTGGCATCATTAATGACAAAAGGAAATAAAGCAAAAACAATCAATAGAAAAATATCTAGTCTAAAATCATTTTACAATTTCTTGATAAAAACAGAAAATGTAAAAGTTAATCCAGCCACTAATATTTCAAATTTAAAAGAACCACAACGAACACCAAATTTTATAAGTGAAAAAGAAATAGATCAAATATTTGATAATATGCCTAATCCTCAAAATTATTTTGAGTACAGAAATCAAGTTATTTTTGAAATGTTTTACAACACCGGAATTCGAAGAGACGAACTAATAAATATAGAAGATAAACATATTGATTTTAGTCAAGAAAATATTTTAATTTTTGGAAAAGGAAAAAAAGAACGAAAAATTCCTTTAAATAATTCTTTTATTAAGCAATTAAAAAACTATATTAGAGAAAGAAACGAATTTAAAGGCAGTCAAGTAAATGATTTTTTATTTTTATCAAAAAGGAAAACAAAATTATACCCAAAAAACGTATACAATATTATCAATGAATTTTTAAACAAAAGTATATCATCAGAGAAAAAAAGCCCACATATATTAAGGCACACATTTGCTACCCATTTATTAAATAAAGGAGCAGATTTAAATGCTATTAAAGAGTTGCTGGGTCATAGCTCATTAGCAGCAACGCAGATATATACACACAATTCAATAGAAAAACTAAAAGAAATACATAAACAAGCACACCCTAAATCATAAAACATGGATATTTTAACACACGCACACGGAATTACAATAGCAAGCACATTACAAGAATTTATTACAAAAAAAGTTTCAAAGCTTGAGACTTTTGTAGAAAAACTAACCACAGTAGACGTATATTTAAAACTTGAAAACCATAGCCAAGTAAAAGATAAAACTACCGAGATTAAAATAAATGTTCCAGGGCAAACACTTTTTGCAACAGAAACAGCAAAAACATTTGAAGAAGCAACAGATAGTGCAGTAGATTCTTTAGTAAGGCAAATTAAAAAATATAAAGCAAAAGAAAACAGAAGATAATTTCAGCTAAAACACCTTCACAAAACCAGCAATAAATGCAATTTTAAAACTCAATGAAAAAAATATTTCAAAAAAAGTGAAAAAAGTTTTTAGAATAAAAATTATTGATTACTTTTGCACTCCGTTTATATAACGGGTGGAAATAGTTCATTGATAAAAAGTTGTATTGTTAATAATTTAGGGAGTATTTAGATACTCTAAAAGTTAAGCAAGAATTTACATAAAACTAAAGAGAAAAGCCAGTGTAGCTCAGTTGGCCAGAGCAGCTGATTTGTAATCAGCGGGTCGGGGGTTCGAATCCCTCCACCGGCTCTTTGTTTTAAATAATAGTGAGGGGAGGTTCCAGAGCGGTCAAATGGGGCAGACTGTAAATCTGTTGCGAAAGCTTCGTAGGTTCGAATCCTGCTCTCCCCACATCATTTAAAACATTAAATGTAATAACAACTTTTTGATAATAAATTTAAGCGGGAGTAGCTCAGTTGGTAGAGCGTCAGCCTTCCAAGCTGAGGGTCGCGAGTTCGAGTCTCGTCTCCCGCTCTAAAAGCCTTCTCATTATTGAGGAGGCTTTTTTTATGGTCAATAAACTACGTTTTGGTCTAAATATTCGTTGATGAATTCTCTAACACATCCTTCTCCACCATTGGCTCCTAGGATAATGTCACTGATGTTCTTAATTTTTGAAATCGCGTTTTTCGGACAAGCACTTAGTCCAATAGAATTCATTACTTCAAAGTCATTGATGTCGTCACCAATCATCGCTACTTCTTCAAGTGTGATGTTCATTTTAGTACACCATTCTTGTAAAACGTCTATCTTTTTACCTCTTCCCAGGTAGAAATTTTGAATTCCAAGCAATTCTGCGCGTTGTTTTACGGCTTCTCCTTTAAATCCCGAAGAAATGATTCCAATTTGAAAATCTTTCTTTGTCAAATGGATAATTCCCATTCCGTCTTTGGTGTTGTATTTCTTAAACTGATCACCATTTTCAGTGAAATACATTCCTCCGTCAGTCATCACGCCATCTACATCCAAAATCAATAATTTGATTTTTTTCGCTTTTTGGTAACAATCCGTTGTCAAATCTTTATTAACCAAACGATCAATAGAAATGTTCAGTTTTTTGGCAATTTCCGATAATTCAGCCGGAGAAGGAGTGAGGATCGAGTCAAAAGAACTTAAATCAGCCTTAATAGACTCGTTTTCTAAGAAAAATGATATGTTGGACTGGTAAAACATCGTTTAAATAATTTGACGGCCTACAGCGTTCGCTACAGGATTCAATGTTTTTAATAATTCAGCAAATTCTGCGTGGTTCAATTGCTGAGAAGCATCAGATTTCGCCACAGAAGGGTCTGGATGAACTTCAATCAACAAACCATCTACTCCCATCGCTGTACAAGCTCTAGTTAAATCCGGAACTCCATAAGCGTGGCCCATAGCGTGACTTGGGTCTAAAATTACGGGTAAATTGGTAGTCCATTTGATGTCACCACTTATTAAATACTAGCTTGATATTATAGGTTATTTTAATTGTGCCTTGAGCATAACCCCCTAAATAATCGTGTTGGATTACTAGGATGGCTCTTTAAATACCCAACC
>CAKZQD010000177.1 GCA_937139485.1 uncultured Bacteroidota bacterium
GATGCAAGAAAAGAAGCAAATAAAATAGAAGATGCTTCTAAAAAAGCTAAAGCTTATCACGATAAAGTTTACAGCTATTTTGAAACTATAAGATATAGTGTAGATAAGCTAGAACTTGTAGTAGATAACAAATTATGGCCATTACCAAAATATAGAGAAATGTTGTTTATTAAATAATACCAGCACTCAATAAAAAAAATGAACAAAGCTCAAAGATTAATTTTCTTTGAGCTTTTTTTTTGAATCTAATTTTAAAAAAACTACTCTAAAATCCATTACAACTAATACAGGAAATTATTTTAGTTTAAAACCAAAAAAACATAAACCGCAAATACACTCCGTTTTACACATACACCTTTGTAATAAAATATTTTATTATGAAAAACAAAGAGTACTACAAAAGCTTTCATTTAAGTGGCTTTACCTATTACGAAGGGCCATTATTAATGGCAAAACTACAAATTGGTAAAAAGTTAAAATTAAAAGCAGAACCAGAAAACCGCTACGATGAAAATGCCGTAGCTATATATTTCAAAAAGCATAAAATTGGTTTTGTACCAAAAGAAAAGAATTATTCAATTTCTAAATTACTGAAACAAGGACACGAGCCATTTTATGTTGCAATACAGCAAATTGACCAAAATGAACACCCAGAGAGGCAAATAAGAGTAGCTGTTTACATAAAACAAAGTGAAAATAAAAAACAAAAAGAAACTAAAGAAATTTCAAAAGCTATTGAAAATGTAAGCTGGCTTTGGGAAGGCGAAAATGATGAAAAACTAATTGCTTTAAAAGAAGCAATAGAAAGTTTTTTTGAAGATAAAAATAAAGAATAGTAAATGACTATCCGTTTAAAGGCATAAATAATTAATCGGTTTATGTTTTGCGAGTCTTGTTCTTCCCTTGAGGGAAGTAGATGGGTGATTTTTGTCGAAGAATCACCCTCTTATCTCCCTCAAGGGAGAAACATTCTTCGCAAAATTAGACTTACTGTATTTAAACGGATAGTCATTGTTTTTTTAATATACATTATACTCGTTTGGGATTGTAATTTTATAATGAAAGCCCATAAATACATATAATATGACTATAGCTAAAATAAGAAATATGGCTAAAATAATGTAGGAATGAAATCTTGCTTTTTTACTGCCTATGATTATACTAATTTTTTGATAATGAACACTTGCTAAATGAACTGCAAATGCCATTATTCCTATAAAATAATAAGGAACAAAATAATAAAGCCAAGGTTTTTGTATAACAACTCTAGCAGCAAAATAAAAATTGGTATCAATGTCTAAAAAATATCTTTGTCCAATGGTTGCAGGAATATGCTGTAATAGAAAAAGTGCTAAAATTAGTCCTGAGTACATTTTTAATTTTTCTATAAAGGTTTTATTTTGTCTTTTTCTAAGTTTAAAGAATAGTATAATGCCAGAAATGCTTTGAAATGAAAATACTAGTACTAATAAAATTTCAATAATAGGAATGTAGTAGATTTTTCTAAAAAGTACTAATAATTCTTGATGTTTTGCAATGCCAAACCAAGCCATACTATGACCTAGTAAATGCATAGTTATGAAAACAGAAACAATAATACCAGAAATTTTATGTAGGTTTTTCATAGTACAAAAGTAAAGTGAAAAATGTCCTTTACATTTGATATATATCAAATTCTACTTTTCAGTTTACGAATTCTGCTTAAAGTTTCTAGTGTAATTCCCAAATATGATGCAATATGACTAAGTTGTGTTTTTAGTGTTATGTCTGGGTGAATATCTAGTAGATTTTCATATTTCTGCTGAGCAGTTTCAAATTGTAATGAAACAATGCGTTGTTGTAATTGGAGCATTGTTTTAGTTATGATTAAATTTCCCATTCTTTCAAAATCTAAATGTTTTTCTGAAAGTTTTGTAATATTAGCTTTTGTAAGCTTTAGTAAAACACTGTTTTCATTTACCTCTATAAAATGTGGACTTGGAATGTCCATAAAAAAACTATTTATTGAAGTTATAAAATCATTTTCAAAAGCAAACCAATCTGTAATGTCTTTTCCGTTTTTTAAATAATATGCTCTTGCAGAACCTTTACAAATAAAATACATGTTTTGAGCTATTTGTCCTTCTTTTACAAGTAGATTTGTTTTTTCAATTGCTATAATTTGAGCTGCAGCTTCAATATCATTTTTACACGCTTGTGAAAGCGGAAAGTATAATTCACTAATTTTTTCTACAGCGGTAACTAATTCCATATTAAGGTAAAGTTAAAAAAAAATCCCAAGCCAAAGACTCAGGATTTTTTAAAAGTGCAAAGGCACTAAAATATTTTATCATTCAATCATTAACGCATTAAAAATTAAAATTGCTCAATAGCAGAGAAGTAAAATGAACCTTCTATTTGTGCATTTTCGTCAGAATCTGAACCGTGAACAGCATTTCTACCAATATTTTCAGCAAAGTTTTTTCTAATTGTTCCTTCAGCTGCTTCTGCAGGATTTGTTGCACCTATTAAAGTTCTAAAATCTGCAACTGCATTATCTTTTTCTAAAATAGCTGCATATATAGGACCAGAAGTCATAAATTCTACTAATTCACCATAAAAAGGTCTTTCTGCATGTACTGCATAAAAAGCTTTTGCTTGTGCTTCGGTAATGTGTAAGTATTTTAAAGCAATTACTTTAAAACCACCTTTAATAATTTGATCTAAAATTGCACCTGCGTGTCCGTTTTCAACAGCATCAGGTTTAATCATTGTAAATGTTCTATTTGTAGCCATTTTGTATGTTTTTTTTAAAATTGAGCCGCAAAGGTAAAGTTTTTTGCACAAATAAAAAACCCGAATAAATAAATAAAATTACTTACTCGGGCTCACCCTAAAAATGAAAATTTACCCCTAAATTTTCACCCTAAAACTTATTTTTTTTGAACTAAATAGCATTTTATATCTAGCCATTATTGTTCTATACTTTTTTACTCTACAAAAAACATTAAACTATTTCTATAGAAAGTGAAAATATTGAAGTAATGTATTTTTTTGTTTTGATATGCTTTGTTTTATACAAGTTATACATTTTTGTCGAATATTATATAACTTACTTACACTTAGTTACGAAAAGAATGTATTTATGAGATGTTTATTAGGTGTTTATGACATTTTTATGACAAAACCTAAGTTTTATTGGAAAATTGAAATCAATTCTAAAACATAATCTGAAATGAAGTACAATAGAACAATAATAATGCTTACAATTAAAAAGCTAATAAAGAATTTATGATCTCGTTTATAGTCAGAAACAAAACCATAAATTATAGGTATAACTATGACTAAAGATGCGAGTAAAAAATAAAAATTAAGTGATGAGAAATAATCAGCCATTATCCAATAGCTGGAAGTTCGCAAGGTTCTTCTGTGGTTTCATCATCATTAAAATCTGTTCTACCGCACATATCACATGCTCCAAATTTGTCTCTAAGCATTGGATTGTTTGAAGCACAGCCGCCCTTAAAAGCTTCGTTTTTTAAAAATACACGAACAGACATTCCTAGCACACAAAGCCCAAGAACTATTAATGTTAAAAATATTGTTGGCAAAATTGTTTCCATAGTACAAAATTAAGCATTATTTATATTTTTTAGACGAAAAAAAACGCCATTACTTACAAAGCAATGGCGTTTTAAATCAATTATAAATTTGTCTATTTATTTGTAAACAGATTCTTTTCCAAATTCTACACAAAGCATGTAATAAAACACTGCTCTGTATTTATTTTTTACAGAAGAACCAATTTTTTCACAAACAGATTTAATAGCCGCATCCAATTTAGGGCCGTCTGCTAAACCTAATTTTTTGATTAAGTAATTGTTTTTTACAGTTGCTAATTCACTTTCTTGTGAACATGCTACAGTAGCTGCATCTTTATTGTAAATAGATGGTCCACAACCAATAGTAACTTTAGTTAATAGTTCATCGTTTACTTTTACGCCTGCTTTTTCTAGTTGCTCTTTGTACTTTACAATAAGATCATCTCTTTTGCTCATAGTTATTTATTTAGTTTTTAATAATAGTTTAACTTTCCAAAAGTATTAAAAAAAATTGATGATAATAAATATTTTGCATAGAATTTTTTCCATTTAAGAAAATAAATGTTTATAAATTTCACTTTTTAACAATATTCAAAAGCTCATTTAACTTCATAAGTGCTTCTACAGGTGTTAGTCTATTTATTTCTATGGTTTCCAATTCTTGTTTCAAAGTTTCCATTTCTGGATCTGGTTCTGCTCCAAAAATACTTAGTTGATATGCTGCTGGAATTTGCTTTACTTTTTTATCTAAACCATCATCTATATGTTTGGTTTCCAGTTGTTTTAAAAGTTCATTGGCACGCATTACTATTTCTTTTGGCATACCTGCTATTTTTGCTACGTGAATACCAAAACTATGCTTTGAACCACCTTCAACAAGTTTTCTCAAAAAAATGACTTTATTACCAACTTCTTTTGTTGCAATATTAAAGTTTTTGATTCGTGTATATTTATCTGCAAGTTCATTCAATTCGTGATAATGCGTTGCAAAAAGTGTTTTTGGATGAAATTTTTGATGATTGTGTAAATATTCTGCAATAGACCAAGCAATAGAAATTCCGTCATAAGTAGATGTTCCTCTTCCTATTTCGTCTAGTAAAATCAAACTTCTATCAGAAATATTATTTACAATATTTGCCGTTTCGTTCATTTCTACCATAAAAGTAGATTCGCCACTAGATATATTATCTGAAGCACCAACTCTAGTAAAAATTTTATCTACAAAACCTATTTCTGCTTTTTCTGCAGGAACATAAGAACCCATTTGTGCCATTAAAACAATCAAAGCAGTTTGCCTCAAAACAGCAGATTTACCAGACATATTTGGTCCTGTAATCATTATAATTTGCTGCGTATCGGTATCTAAATATGTGTTGTTTGGCACATAAGTTTCTTCTATTGGCAATTGTTTTTCTATTACTGGATGTCTTCCACCTTTAATATCTAAAACCAAAGAATCATTTACTTCTGGTCTGTTATAGTTGTTTTTTTCGGCAGTTTCGGCAAAAGAAAGTAGGCAATCTATTTGTGCTATCAAATTTGCATTTAATTGAATGGCTAAAATATAATCGTGCAAAAACTGAACAATTTCATTAAATAAAACAGATTCTAATCCGCTTATTTTATCTTGCGCAGAAAGAATTTTTTGTTCATATTCTTTCAATTCTTCAGTAATATATCTTTCGGCAGAAGTCAAGGTTTGCTTTCTAATCCAAGTTTCTGGTACTTTATTTTTATGTACATTTCTTACTTCTAGGTAATAGCCAAATACATTATTGAAGCCAATTTTCAAAGAACTAATTCCTGTATTTTCAATTTCTCGATGTTGAATATCTAAAAGAAAATCTTTTCCCGAAGTAGCAATATTTCTATATTCATCTAATTCTTTAGAAACTCCATCTGCAATGGTTTTTCCTTTGCCTAAAAGTGTAGGCGCATCATTTTCTAGTTCATTATCGAGTTTTTCTATTAAAACAGGACAAGGATTTAACTGCTCCGCAAGTTTTTGTAGCGATTTACAGTCAGATTTTGCAAAAGCATCTTTTATAGGAACTATAGATTGCAAGGCTTTTTTTAACTGAACAATTTCCCTTGGAGAAATTTTTCCAGAAGGAACTTTGGCAATCATTCTTTCAATGTCGCCCATTTTTTTCAATTCCGTTCTTACGTCATTGTTGAGCTCGTAATCTTTTATTAAATGTGTTACATTATCTAATCGTTCGTTAATTTCTTGAATTTTTATCAAAGGCAATAAAATCCACTTTTTCATCATTCTTGCTCCCATTGGCGAAACGGTTGCGTCCATAATATCGAGCAGTGTTTTGGCATCGTCATTTGGGCTGTGAACCAGCTCTAGGTTTCTTATGCTGAACCTATCCAACCAAACATATTTGTCTTCTGCTATTCTAGAAATAGCGTTTAAATGTTGTAATTTAGAATGCTCTGCATCTGCCAAATAATGTATTCCTGCACCTGCGGCTAAAATAATTTCAGAGCTATTTTCTATTCCGTAACCTTTTAAAGTTTTTACTTCAAAATGGCTACAAAGTTTTTCTTTGGTGTATTGGTCTGTGTAAATCCAATCGTCTAGTTTGTAAGTATAATATTGCAGATACAACGGTCTTAAGAAGTGGCAATATGTTTACAGCCCAAGCAAACAACGCTACTTTTCAGTGGCTAGATTGTGCTAACGGAAACATGGCAATTTCTGGCGAAACAAATGCGGCTTTTACCCCAACAATTAACGGGAATTATGCAGTAGAGGTTGCACAAAATGGATGCTCAGATACGTCACTGTGTTTTGTTGTCGCCAACATTTCGGTGCTCGAAAATGCTGCAATCAAAAGTGTTTTGATTTATCCGAACCCTAATAACGGGCAATTCATAGTTGAATTGAAAAGCGCTTCTGAAACAGAAATTACGGTTTGCGAGATGTCTGGAAAAGTCATTTTAAAACAAACGGTGACAAGCAAAAGGGAAGTGCCCATTCAAATAGAAGGCACCGCAGGAATTTACTTTGTAACTGTTAAGACGGGCAATCAGACCGAAATTTTTAAAGTGCAGAAACTGCAATAACGCGGGCGTTTTTTGGGCGGAAATGACTGTTTTAGAAACCCAGCTTTCTAGTTCATCTTTGCTGTATCATCTCTGCCTTCTAATTTTCTTCTGAATTCGCATTCTCAAAAGCACACAAAAT
>CAKZQD010000178.1 GCA_937139485.1 uncultured Bacteroidota bacterium
TTTTAACCATTAAGAAATTAAGATTTATTGAGTTTTTCTTCGCTTATTATTCAATCATTCTCTCATTAAATCATTCATTCAGTCATTCATTCCTTGTCGTATTCTATTATTTTTTAAACATTAAGAAATTAAGATCTATTAAGGTTTTTTTTCACTTATTATCCAATCATTCTCTCATTAAATCATTCAGTCATTCTTTCCTTGTTGTTTTCTATTATTTTTTAACCATTAAGAAATTAAGATTTATTGAGTTTTTCTTCGCTTATTATTCAATCATTCTCTCATTAAATCATTCAGTCATTCTTTCCTTGTTGTATTCTATTATTTTTTTAACCATTAAGAAATTAAGATTCATTAAGTTTTTTTCTTCGCTTATTATTCAATCATTCTCTCATTAAATCATTCAGTCATTCTTTCCTTGTCGTATTCTATTATTTTTTAACCATTAAGAAATTAAGATTTATTAAGGTTTTTTTCGCTTATTATTCAATCATTAATTCCTTCAATCATTTCTGAAATTGGCTTCAAAAACCTATCTATATCTCCTGCTCCTACTGTTAACAAAACGTTTTTCTGTTTCAAATTATTTAAAGTAATTTTAATGTGTTCTAATAAAGCTTCTTTTTCAACTATTATTTTTTGTTTGCTTTTAATATCTTTCAAAATTAAATTTGAAGAAACACCTTCTATTGGTAATTCTCTTGCTGGATAAATTGGCAATAAAATGACTTCGTCTGCCAAGCTTAGTTGTTTTGCGAAATCGCTAGCTAAATCTTTTGTTCTGGAAAATAAATGTGGCTGAAAAACAGCAATCACTTTTCTTTCTGGGAACATTTCATTTACAGATTCCAACAAGGCTTTTACTTCGTTTGGGTGGTGTGCGTAGTCGTCTATATAAATCGTGTTTTCGTTTTCGGCTCGTTTTTCAAAACGTCTATAAATTCCTTTAAATCTACTTAATGCTCTTTTGATTTTTCTGTTCGGAATATGCATCGATTTAGCAACAGCAATTGCAGCCAAAGCATTTTCCATATTGTGAGCACCTGGTAAACTGAGTTCAAAATCATTTATATCTTCAAAGAAAAAATCTACATCAAACAAATATTTTCCGTCTTCGATATCGTAGCTAGCTATTTCTACTTCGCCTCCATCTAAACCGTAACTCAAAGTCGAAACTTCATCATTCAAATTTAAGGCTGCTACGCTGTGATGTTCTATTAAAACACCTTCTTTATCTACAAGCTGTGCAAATTCTCTAAACTCTTTTATGATGTTTTCAAAGCTTCCATAAATATCTAAATGATCTGAATCTACAGATGTTATTACAGTAATATTTGGCTTCAAAGTCATAAAACTTCTATCGTATTCATCTGCTTCTACAACTACTATTTCATTGTTTGAATTGATGTAATTTGACTCAAAATTATTTACAATGCCACCTAAAAAAGCCGTGCAACCAATCGTTTCATTTAAAATATGTGCTATCATAGAAGAAACGGTTGTTTTTCCGTGTGAACCTGCTACTGCTATACAGAAAGTACCTTCGGTAAGCATTCCTAAAACATAAGAACGTTTTCTTACTTCAAAACCATTTTCTACATACCAATTATACTGCTGATGATCTTTTGGAATAGCTGGTGTGTAAACCACTAAATCTGTTTCTTTGTCTAATAAATCAATATCGTCTTCAAAGCAAATTTCTATTCCTTCGGCTGTTAGTTTTTCGGTTAAAGGACTTTTGGTTTTGTCGTAGCCTTTTACTTTTTTGCCATTAGCATTGAAATACCTTGCCAAAGCAGACATACCTATTCCTCCTATTCCTAAGAAGTAGATGTTTTTGATGTTTTCTTGTTTAACCATGTTTTTGGCTTTTGGCCTTTAGCTTTTGGCTTTTGGCAGTTTTACTCGTTTTATTTTTTACTTGTTTTGTTTTTGGCAATGGCGCTGATTCGCATAAGTTATTTTAAAATACTAATCCAAAAATTTGAATTTTCTAAAAAACTAACCAATGTTTTTGTTTTGTATGGATATTTTTTATACATACTTTTAATTTCTTCAACTGCAAGTTTATCATTTCCACTCAAGAATAAACTCATAAAATATTCTTGCCTTAAATCAAATCCTGAATCATCATTAATAACCTCTTTAAACTTTTCAATACCATCACTATATAATTTTTTTGAAGTAATAGTATCTCCTAAAAGTTCAAAAACTTGTGCTTCTCTAATAACTAAAAAAGAATTTTGAGGATTTAAGCTTTGCATTATTTTAAGTGTTGAAATCATTCCTTTATAATCATTTTTATCTCTTAACAACTTTATCATATTTTCATATGTGTTATAATAGTTTTTATCTAATTCAATTGCTTGATTTAAATAGTAAATTCCACTGTCTAAAGATTTAATATTGTAATAATCCTTATTATGAAATGACATTGCTTTAATGTTAAGCTTTATAACCTTATCTCTTTTATTACAAGAAGAGAAAATAACCAATACAAACAATAAAAATCTCATACAATCTTAATTTTCATTTCCTCCAAAATAATTTCCACTATCTCATCTGCTGCATTTGGTTTTGCTAATTGTTTTATATTTTCTCCTAATTCTTTTTTCTTCTCATCATCATTTAATAAAGCTATTGCTTCATCTGCTAAAGTTTCAATAGCGTCTTTATCTTTTACCAAAACGGTTGCATTTTTATCTACCAAAGCCATTACGTTTTTGGTTTGGTGGTCTTCTGCTACATTTGGACTTGGAACCAAAATGGTTGGTTTTCCTATTATTGCCAATTCAGAGATAGTTCCACCTGCTCTTGAAATAATAATATCTCCCAAGGCATAAGCAAAATCCATTCTATCTATAAATGCTTTTACAATTACAGTTTTTGAATTGTAATTTTTAAATTCTTTTTTATAAACTTTACCACATTGCCAAAGCAACTGAACATCTGCATTTTTAAATTTTTCTAAACTGGCTTCCATCGCTTGATTTAAAGTTCTAGCACCCAAACTTCCACCAGTTAAAAAAATCGTTTTTTTATTTGGATCCAATCCATAATATTTAAACGCTTCTGGTCTATCTATTCCTACTATATTTATTGCTCCTCTGAGTGGGTTTCCTGTATTGATAATTTTATTTTTATCAAACCATTTGTCTAATGTATCATAAGCTACAAATACATTTTTGGCATCTTTTCCTAAGAGTTTATTCGTAATTCCAGGGAAAGCATTTTGTTCTTGCAAAAAAGTTGGAATACCTTTTATTTGAGCAATTTTTAAAGCGACACCACTTGCATAACCTGCTGTTCCGATAGCAAAATCGGGTTTGAATTTCCCTACAATAAACCAAGCTTTTACTAAACTAGCTATCAACTTAAAAGGAAACTGTATAGTTCTAAAACTTAAACTTCTATACAGTCCAATTATTGGTAATCCTATAATTTCATAACCAGCTTTTGGCACAGCTTCCATTTCTATTTTTCCATTTGCTCCAATAAACAAAAACTCAGCATTTGGCAAACGCTTTTTCAATGCATCTGCTATGGCAATAGCTGGAAATACGTGTCCGCCTGAACCGCCGCCGCTTAGTAATATTCTTAGCGCTTGGCTGTTGGCTTTTAGCTTTTGGCTGTTATTATTTTCGCTAATTTGACTCACTGTTTATTTTTTTACTTTAGTTTATTTATAAAACTATTTATTTGTTTTCCTTATTTCTTTATTATTCACTTTTTCAAAAGTAGAGAGAAATCTCCCTTTGTTTAATTTTAATTTTATAAACTATTTACTTCATTGACAAAATCAATATGCTTATCAATATATTTTAATAACTGAGCTACAATTCTATCTACGGTGTTTTTATTGTTTTTATGTAATTGTATTAGCGTGTCAGTATCAAATAAATCAAGGTCAAATCCCAAATTTTCAACATCTTCTTCAATCCACAAATCTCCTTTCTTAGATTTTACTTTATTATTAAAAATTAATTCATTCCTACTCTCTTTAATCATTCCAATATATATTCCATCACTACCACCGTTAAATGATTCTATACCAAAACATAATTTTTGATATTCTTTTTTATAATTTATCCAAATTTGAGTTGGTGTTTTTGGAAAATCATAACCAGCTACAACTATAAAATCATTACCAAGATTTTCTCTCAAGCTTTCTATCACACTATTTCGTAAGTTTTCTCTAACTTTATTAATCGCATTAGCATAATTTTCAGAAATATACTTAGCAGCATTTCTATTATTAATTATTAAATCTTCTAACTCTTTTTGTTCACTATCATTCATTGTACTTGTAAGTTTTTTAATTAAAATTAAATATTGTTTTATGCTTTCCCTCAAAATAGGGCTATTGGTACTTTCTTTAATGCATTCATTTAGCCAAGGAATAATATCTGTTTTATACGATATTAAAAAATAATGACAACCTTCAATTAATTTATTTTCAAATTTTACATCTTCAAATTGTTTTGGTAAATAATCATTTGTAATTAAAATACTTTCATCACTAGCTTGATTTCCTTCTAACGTTAGATATAATAATAGATTTTTATCAGTATTATATTTGTAATATCTTAGCAATTGACAATTTTGATCTTTTGCATATATTTTATTCTCAATACTTATTGAATTTTTATTATCTGAAACATAAATATCAATAGACCCTCCTATTTGTTTGTCATAATCTGTTGGAGAAATATATTTTTCTTTAACAGAAATTGATTTTTCTGCTTTAAAGTTATTTAAAACTTCAGAAGAAATTCCTTTATCAACTAACATTTTGAGAAATAATTTCAAAAAAACATTTTCCATTAAATGAGACCCTTTCGCATTTAACAATTCACTAATAAATGCAGAATGCGTATTAACTTCTTTTTCTTCCATATTCATTATGGTAAACAAATTAAATTTCTCTCCTTTTAATTTTTCAATTTCCTTTCCTTTCTTGATTAAAAAATTTGTCCTCTGTATTAGACTTAAAACTTCTTTTTCCATATTTTTATACTCTAAATCACTACCAATCATTCAAATTTCATTTACTCTTTATTCCTTCAGCAAACCCAAAGCCAACCGCCAAAAGCTAATTACCAACAGCTATCTCTTCCA
Source organism: uncultured Bacteroidota bacterium (assembly GCA_937139485.1). GTDB lineage: Bacteria > Bacteroidota > Bacteroidia > Chitinophagales > UBA8649 > CAKZQD01. The sequence continues at coordinate 5,119 of CAKZQD010000178.1, forward strand.
CCAAATCCAACATCTTCTCTTTACTCACTTCAATATCTCTACTTACACTCAATATAATTCCAAAAGCCAAACTGGTAAACAACGTAGAACTTCCGCCCATACTTACTAGCGGCAAGGTTAAACCTGTTACAGGAAGCAAGTTTACGGCTACGCCCATATTTATCATGGCTTGTATTACTAATGTTATGGCTAAACCAAATGCTAATATTGCTCCAAATGCTTTGGGTGTTTTTCTTATCATTAATGCCGTTCTGAATAAGAAGAACAGATACATAAACACGATAAATGCGCCACCGAGCAATCCATATTCCTCTATTATGATGGCGAAAATATAGTCAGAATATGGATGCGGTAAAAAATTCTTTTGCTGGCTATTTCCTGGACCGTTTGGAAATACGCCTCCTTTTGCAATGGCTATTTTGGCTTGCGTGACTTGAAAAGGTTCTGCCGTTCTGCTTTCTTCTCCGTCTCCAAACATTCCTGGCGCAAAAGAGATAATTCTACTTTTTGCTGTTCCAAGACGACCTATTTCTCTTATTTTTTCTTCAGGCATAGAAAATAAAACCGTTACAAAAACTACCAAACCTAAAATGCTTATTCCAAACAAACCGCCGATATACAATAAATTCACTCTACCTATAAATAAAACCAATACACTAGTGGCAAAAAGTACTAAAGCCGATGATAAATCTTCTGGTGCTATCAAAGCACAGATGATAAAAACCGGCATAATCATATTTTGAAAACCTTCTTTAAACGCTTTCATATTGTCTTGTTGTTTAGAAAGTAAACGCGCTAAATACATTATCAAAGCGAGTTTGGCAAAATCTGAAGTTTGAAAAGTTAAATTAACAACTGGTAAGGTTAGCCATCTTTTAGCATGATTTATATCTGTACCAAAAAATAAAGTAATAATTAAAAGTAAAATACTGATATAAAAGAAAATCTGCGAGATTCTGGAAAAGTATTTATAATTTACCAAATGCGTCAGATAGATTAAACCAATACCACCAAACATCAAAACCAACTGCTTGATGAGGTAAAACTCTGTTTGCCCGCCTCTACTTCTATACGCCAGCGTACCTGTGGCGCTGTAAACGGCAAGCAAAGAAAAGATAAACAGAATGAGTATGGTAAACCATATCCATTTGTCGCCTTTTATGTTTTGTATTATTTTGTTTAACATCATTTTAATTTTTCTCCTACGTTATTTCGAATGTAGGTTTAAAAAAAACATCGCAAATTCAGAGTGCAGAGTAACGAAACGAAGAATCTCACAAAAGTTTTAGGAGCTTAAGTTTATTCTCCTTTACTTTTGAACGGGACTCTTCAGTCGTACCTCCTTCTGAGTGACGGTGGTTTTTTACAAATTCTTCACAGCCTTCTTAAACTGCCTTCCTCTATCTTCATAGTTTTCAAACAAATCGAAACTGGCACAGGCTGGCGACAATAAAATACTATCTCCTTTGTTTGCAAAGTGGTGCGCAACTTTTACGGCTTCGTCCATAGACTGCACATTGATCATTAAATCTGCGCAAGTACCAAATGCTTTGTGTAAATTTCTATTGTCTTTTCCAAGGCAAATAATGGTGTGCACTTTTTGATCTACTAAGTGTTTCAAAGCGTCATAATCGTTTCCTTTATCTACACCACCAGCTATCCAAACCAATGATGCTTGTGTAGATTCCAATGCATACCAAGTAGAATTTACATTGGTTGCTTTTGAATCGTTGATAAATTGAATACCGCCTACTTTTAAGACTTTTTCCATTCTGTGCTCCAAGTTTTTGAAGTTTTGAAGACTCTCTCTGATAGCATCTTTCTTCAAATCTGTTGCTTTTCCTACAATTGCTTGCGCCATAGAATTGTAGATGTTGTGTTGGCCTACTAAGCCGAGTTTGTGTATTGACATATTAAATGTTTTATTATTTAGGTTTATTTTTATTTCTTCGTTTTCTAAGTATGCGCCTTGTTCTACTTTGTTTTTTATAGAAAAAGCGGCTGTTTTTGCTTGTATTTTATTTTCTGCTAAATAGTTTAGCGTTGCTTCATCATCTGCACAGTAAACAAACAAATCGTCTGCGGTTTGTGCTTGTGTTATTCTAAATTTTGATGCGATATAGTTTTCATATTTATAATTGTATCTGTCTAAATGGTCTGGCGAAATGTTTACCAAAACCGCAATATTTGGTCTGAATTGATAACAGTTATCCAACTGAAAACTGCTCAATTCCAAAACATAATAATCGTAGTTTTCTTGTGCTACTTGCAATGCAAAACTCTTCCCAATATTTCCTCCTAGACCAGCATTTCTTCCATCTTTTACAAACGCATCATAAATCCAAGAAGTCACGGTAGTTTTTCCATTGCTTCCTGTCACAGCCACTATAAAAGCATCGGTATATCTTGAAGCAAATTCTATTTCATTGACTATTGAAATTCCATTTTCAACTGCTTTTTTGATGATAGAAACCGTATCTGGAATCCCAGGACTTTTTATAATTTCTACAGCGTTTAAAATTTCACTTTCAGAATGTTTTCCTTCTTCCCAAGCAATTTTATTCTCATTTAAAACCAAAGCATATTTATCTGCCACTTTTCCAAAATCAGACACAAAGACCTCAAAGCCTTTTTGCTGAGCTAGAATAGCCGCACCAACACCACTTTCGCCTGCGCCTAGAATGGCGATGCGATTGTTATTGGTTGATATGTTTTTGTTCGTTTTCAAGTTTTATGTTTTTTGTTCTTCTTCTTGGTTATTGTTTTTCGTCATTGCGAATCACATTTTTCTTGTGATGAAGCAATCTGTTTGTTAGTTCTTTCGTTTTTATTTTCTTCGTTTACACACCCCAACCCCTCTCAAGAGGGGAAAGTGTTATTCTTATTTTTGTTTGACATTTTTTTTGCTCATTTTGTTTTCATTTGTAAAAGATTGCTTCTTCCTACGTCATCGCAATGACGAGTCAGAAAAAACATCCAACTTCCAACATCCAACTTCATCTACCTTATCTTCAAAGTCGCCATCGTAATTATCGCCAACAAAATGCCTACGATAAAAAACCTAGTTACAATTTTACTTTCGTGAAAACCGGCTTTTTGATAATGATGATGTAATGGCGACATCAAGAAAATCCTTCTTCCTTCTCCATATTTTTTCTTCGTATATTTAAACCAAGACACTTGCATTATCACCGATAAGTTTTCTGCTAAAAAGATTCCTGCAAGCACTGGAAGCATCCATTCTTTTCTTGCAATAATTGCCAATGATGCTATAATTCCACCGATTGCCAAACTACCAGTATCGCCCATAAATACTTTTGCTGGAAAAGAATTGTACCACAAAAAACCGATAGTAGCACCGATAAAAGCGGCTACAAAAACTGCCAATTCTCCTACAAAAGGAATAAACATTACGTTTAGGTAATTAGCGAAAATGATGTTTCCAGAAATATAAATCAGCGCAAAAAGCACAACGCCCATAATGGCGGAAGTTCCTGTGGCGAGTCCGTCTATTCCATCGGTTAAATTTGCTCCATTTGAAATGGCGGTGATGATGAAAATAATAACTGCGAAATAGAAAATCCAAGCATAAGGTCTAGCGTTTTCACCAAAAAGCATTACAACAGGTTTTTCATAATTTATTTCGTGCGATTTGATGAAAGGAATAGTTGTAATAGGCACATCTATTTTTGCCATAAAATGTTCTTCACCGTCAAAATCATTGACTATAGAAATTTGTTCTTGCGGAAAACGTGAGGCTTCATTGGCAGAAACTTCTTTTTTAGCATAAATGTCTGGGTGGAAATACATACAAGCACCTATAATTAGACCCAAAGTAATTTGACCAAAAACCTTAAATTTTCCAGGTAAACCTTTTTTATTCTTTCTAAAAATTTTGATATAATCATCTATAAAACCAATAATTCCCATCCAAACGGTGGTTAAAATCATCATTTGGATATAGACATTTGTTAAATCTGCAAATAAAAGCGTAGGTAAAAGAATGGCTCCCAAAATCATTAATCCACCCATTGTTGGCGTACCTTCTTTTTCTTTTTGCCCTTCTAAACCTAGGTCTCTAATAGTTTCTCCCATTTGTAAACTTCTAAGTTTATTGATAATTCGCTGACCAAATAAAATCGTAATCACCAAAGAAGTTACTGCTGCCAGAACTGCCCTAAACGAGAGAAATTGAAAAAGATACTCTCCTGCGAAATCGTATTTATCGCTTAATATGTTGAATAATTCGTAGATCATTTTTTAGTTTTTAGTCCTTAGTTTTTAGTCTTTAGTTCTTGGTTTTTAGTTTTCGTCATTGCGAATCACATTTTTCTTGTGATGAAGCAATTTGTTTATAAATACTTTCTTTTTTATTTTCTTCGTTTACACACCCCAACCCCTCTCAAGAGGGGAAAGTGTTATTCTTATTTTAGTTTTACATTTATTTTACTCATATTATTTTCATTTGGAAAAGATTGCTTCTTCCTGCGTCATCGCAATGACGAGTAAAACAAAACATCCAACAACTAACTTCAGACATCTAACAAATCATTTTCCCAGCGCCTCAAAAGCACTTTTCACTTTCTCCTTATCATCAAAATCATTTTTCACGCCCATCACATCTTGATACTTTTCGTGTCCTTTTCCTGCTATGAGAATGATGTCATTTTCATTTGCTAGCATACACGCCGTTCGTATCGCTTCTGCTCTATCTGTTATCGACAATACTTTTCTTCTATTTATAATTTCTACTCCAGCTTGCATATCTTCTATAATTGCTTCTGGTTTTTCTGTTCTTGGATTATCTGAAGTCAAAATTGCTTTATCGCTCATTTTTGAAGCAATTGCTGCCATTACTGGTCTTTTAGTTGCATCTCTATCGCCTCCGCAACCCACTACAGTTATTACTTGTTCGTTTCCTTTTTTTATTTTATTTATGGTTTCTAATACATTTTTTAAAGCATCTGGCGTATGCGCATAATCAACAATTGCTACAATGTTTTGCTCTTTCGAAACCGTATATTCAAATCTTCCTTCTGCACCTACTAAAGTGCTCAACGCCACTAAAACTTCTTGCTTGTCTGCATCTAAAAGCATTGCCGTAGCATAAACAGATAATAAATTATAAGCATTAAAATCTCCTATTAGTTTGGTATGAATTTCTGTTCCGTCTATAGAAACCATCATTCCAGAAAAGTCTGTTTCTAATATTTTTATCGTGAAATCAGCATCAGATTTTAAAGCATAAGAATATTTTTTTGCTTTGGTATTTTGTTGCATCACCAAGCCATTTTTCTCATCTGCATTTACTAAAGCAAAAGCGTGTTTTGGCAATTCGTCAAACAACATTTTTTTAGCATTCAAATATTCTTTGAAACTATTGTGATAATCTAAATGATCGTGAGAAAGGTTGGTAAAAATAGCGCCATCAAAATCTAAACCGTAGGTTCTTCTCTGGTGAATAGCGTGCGAACTCGCTTCCATAAAAGCATAATCACAACCTTCATCTACCATTTTTGCCAATAATTCGTTTAAAGCAATAGCGTTTGGTGTGGTGTGCGTAGCTGGAATTATTTCGTCTCCAATTTTGTTTTCAACTGTAGAAAGCAAACCGACTTTATATCCTAGTTTTGTATATAATTTAAACAATAAAGTTGCTACTGAAGTTTTTCCATTGGTTCCTGTTACACCAATCAATTGAATATTACTTGATGGATTATCGTAAAAATTATTAGCTAAAACTGCAAGCGCAATAGATGAATCTTCTACTACAACATAAACGACATTTTCATCAATTTCACTCGGTAAAACTTCACACACTATCGCAACTGCTCCGTTTTCAATAGCTGAAGCGATGTATTTGTGTCCGTCTGTAGAAAAACCTTTTACTGCTATAAATACGCCGTTTGTTTTTACTTCTAAAGAACTTAAATAAAGCGCATCAACAGCTAAGTCGGTGTTTCCAACGACTTGGTTAATTTTTACTCCGTACAATATGTCCTTTAATACTTTCACTATAAATGAATTAAAAATTAAAAATGATCAATTAAGAATTAGTCGAGCTTCGTATTTTTCAAAATAGCTGCTAAAATTCTCAATATCTCCTCTATGTCTTTTATTAATATTTTGTATGTTTTTTCTTTTAAAATATCAGTTTTAAAAAGTAATCTTAACCAATACTTTGTTTCTCTTGCCTCTTTATATGATATACTCAATTTTGCTTTAAAATCTCTTTTACTATACCCTCCAATTGCCTCTTCAATATTTGCTCCTATAGAAGTTCCACTTCTCAAAAGTTGCCTTCCTAAATCATAATGCCTTTCAGCTTGCAATTCTTTATAGAGTTCTATAATTTTCACAGCAAAATCAAATGATTTATTCTGAATTATATTTTCTTTCATTTTTAATTCTTAATTCTTAATTACAACTCAAGGTCAAGCTCCACAATCGCTCCTTCACTAATCCTTTTCCCAACAGCAATCGACTGCTTTTTTACCTTCCCTTTTCCTCTATAAATTATTTTTAATCCTCTGTTTTCCAATACATAAAATGCATCTCTCAAATCCATTCCTACCACATTTGGCATCAAGTTTTCAATCATTGGATTTACTTTTAAGCCAACAGAATTATTTTGCTTTTGCGTAATTCCGTACTCCACACCTTCATCTGAGTGAAATGAAAAACCAAGATTATTATAAATCAAATTGGCATCTTGAGCCTTTACGTTTCCTATCAAAGGCAAACTGTTGTTAACGATTACAGGTTTCTCTTCTAAATTTTCATGCATCTGCATATCTTTTGCGTAAATTTTATTGGCTATTTCGCCAAAAACTGGAGCCGCTACTTCTGTTCCATAAATTCTTCCATTTCTTGGATTATTTACCACAACTATACAAGAATACTTAGGCGCATCTACAGGAAAAAAACCAGCAAAACTTGCTTGATATTTTTTATCTGAATATGAAGTATTTTCATTTGTAATTATACTCGTTCCAGTTTTTCCTGCCATAGAAACATTTACAGATTTTATATTTCTTGCAGTTCCGTTTTCTACCACATTCAACAACATAGTCGTTAAGCTATTTACCGTTTCTTCGTTTACAATTTGCTTATCTATAACAACTGGTTCAAAATTTTTAAATACTTCATCATATTCTTTTATAGAAGAAACTAAGTAGGGTTTCATCATTTTTCCATTGTTTGCTATAGCATTGTAGAATGTCAAAATTTGCAAAGGCGTTAAACTTACTTCGTAACCTATAGACATCCAAGGCAATGAAACCGAACTCCATTCTTTAGGCTTGTAAACAACTGGTAAAGCTTCTCCTTCTATTTCTATTCCAACAGGATTTGTGATGTGAAAAGACTTCAATTTATCGTAAAATTTGTTGTAGTTTTTACCATAGAAATCTTGTGTTAATTTAGAAACAGCTACATTTGAAGACATCGCAAATGCTTGACTTACAGTTACATCATTTTGCTCTTCATCGTGATGATCATCTCGCATAATTCTGTCAGCATATTTTTTTTCTCCGCCTTCTAAATTTACAACATCGTCAATTTTTACAAATCCATCATCTATAAGTGCCGCCATAGAAATCAACTTAAAAGTAGAACCTGGTTCAGTGGCTTCTCCTACAGCATAATTGTAAGATTCTATATATCTTTTCAAATTTTTATTGTAATTCAAATTTGAAATCGCCTTGATTTTCCCAGTAGAAACTTCCATCAAAATTACGCTTCCGTGATCTGCATTATTATCTTTCAAAGATCTTACTAAGGCACTTTCTGCCAAATCTTGCATATTTACATCTATATTCAGATAAATATCTTGCCCAGTTTTTGGCTGAATATCTCCTTTCCCGTTCAATGGAATAGAATTTCCTCTAGCTATTTTTTGAACTAATATTTCTCCTTTTACACCTTTTAAATAATCATCAAATTTTCCTTCGATACCTACTTTTACTTTTCCTTCGTCTCTTACGTAACCTATGGTTCTGTGCGCCAACATTCCAAAAGGCGTTTTTCGTTCGTTTTTTTGAAGAACAATCATTCCAGATTTATAACGTCCTTCTCTAAAAAACGGCCATTTCTTCATGGCTTGAAGCTGAGGGTACTTTACATTTCGCTTTACTAAATAATATCTGTTTCCTTTTTGCCTGTTCTTAATTAATTCTTTTTTGTACTCCGCATTGGTTTTATTTCCTATTTCTTTGGCAAACATGTACGCCAACGAATCCACTTTTTTATTGAACAAAGAATCTGTCATTGCTTCAGATCTAAAATCCATTCTTATTTCAAAAAACGGCAATGAAGTAGACATTAAATCGCCATTTTCAGTATAGATATTTCCTCTTTCTGGTTCTATCGTTTTGTAGTAAACCGTCAAACTATCTGCCAAATGACGTAACTCTTTACCTTCAACAAACTGAATCTGCGCCGCCTTAAATACAATGGCAGCTCCAAACAATGCTAATAAAAGCACTGCGAACCAAACTCTCCATAATATTTCTTTTTTCTTTGACATCTTTTTTTTGCTGTTAGTTATTGGCTTTTAGCTATTGGCTATTGGCTTTTAGCTTTTTTATTTACTCGTCATTGCGAATCACATTTTTTGTGATGAAGCAATCTTTTATTCGTTACCTTTTTTCCTTCATTTACACACCCCAACCCCTCTCAAGAGGGGAATTTGACCTACAAAACTTAGTTATACTTTTTCTTAGTTTTTTTTTGGTCAACTTTTAACTCTGCTTACTACAAAATTCGTCTTCGTTTCTAGCAGATTGCTTCTTCGTGCCTCATCGCAATGACGAGTCAAACAAAACTTCCAACTTCCAACTTCCAACTTCCCTCTTCCAACTTCCAACATCACTCCTCCTCAAACTCAATTTTATAAGGTGCTTTCACCGATTCTTCCAAACCTAGCTCCTCTACCATTGTTGCCACTTCACTTTGCTTGCTTTTAAACATCAGTTCTGATTTTGTGGTCATATACATCCATCTCAGTTCTTTCAATTCTCTTTCCAAACTGTTTATTTCTCTTACTTTTTTCTCTATTCTATGGTTATTTGCTACGTGCAAAATGCCCAATACCGCTATCAAAAACACCAATGGCAAATTGTTCAACAAGTTTTTCTCGTCAAACTTTACCGCTTTTTTTATCTTTTCTACAAAAGATACTTCTGGCTCTATATTTTCGTTTTGCTCTTGCATTATTTCTTAATCGCTACTCTTAACTTTGCACTTCTACTTCTGTTGTTTACTTTCAACTCTTCTTCGCTTGCTTCTATTGGCTTTCTATTTAACAACTTAAAAGGCTCATCTCCTTTTCCGAACATATCATACTCTACTTTACCTTCAAAATTTCCGCTTTTCATAAAGTTTTTTACTATTCTATCTTCTAGCGAATGAAAAGTGATGATTGCCAATCTTCCACCTTTGTCCAACACTTCCAAACTTTGCATCAGCATTTCTTTCAAAGCATTCATTTCATCATTTACTTCAATTCTCAATGCCTGAAAAACCTGTGCTAAATACTTTGGTCTTTTTCCTATAATTAAGTTTTCTAAAAAAGCGATAAAACTTTGTGTGGTGTTAAACTTGGTTCCATTTCTTCTAGCAGCTATAATTTCACTTGCTAGTTTTTTAGAATTTCTTACTTCGCCATAAGTAGAAAAAATATCTATCAAATTTTTCTCATCATAAGTATTTAAAATATCCGCAGCTGTCAAGCCCGCATCTTGGTTCATACGCATATCCATCGGACCATCAAAACGAGTAGAAAAACCTTTCGAACCTTCATCTATTTGATAAGAACTAATACCCAAATCTGCCAAAATGCCTTGCACAGGAATTTTTCCGTGAAATTTTAAAAACCTTTTTAAGTGTCTAAAATTGTGGTTCACGAATATTAAATTCTTGTCTACTGGTATATTTTCTAGTGCATCATCATCTTGGTCAAAACCTATCAATTTACCACCGTCTAGCAACTTCAAAATTTCTTTAGAATGACCACCGCCACCAAAAGTTACATCTACATAAGTACCGTTTGCATTAACATCTAATGCACCAACACACTCTTGTAGTAAAACCGATATGTGATAATTGTTATTCTCCGTCATCATTCCCTAAATCTATGTCACCTAAAACGCTTTCTGCCAAATCTGCAAAGTCGTCTGAATCGAAATCCATTTCTGCTTCATAGCGTTTTTTGTTCCAAAGTTCAAGGGTATGTTTTCCTGGAGTAAGTATGGCTTCAGACTGAATGTCTGCATACTTCAAAAGGTGTTTAGGAATATTTATTCTATCGGCAGAATCTAAAACCAACTCTGTAGCGCCAGCCAAGAAAGATCTTACAAACTTTCTGTTTTGCTTATTGAAGGTATTTAGCTTTTCAACTTTAGCTCTTGTTTTTTCCCAAACATCAAAAGGATAAATCTGTAGTGTACTTTCGAAACCTCTGTTGACTACAAAACGACCGTTAGCAGTTGGATTCAATTGTTTTTTGATCCCTGCTGGCAAACGCATACGTCCTTTGCTATCAATTTTTATTTCATGTTCTCCTAAAAAACTCATCTTTTCTTAAACACACTTTCGTGTCTTGGACACAAAAATATACATTTTATTTAAATAATTGACACAAATTTCCACTATTTCCCACTTTGTAACACTATTTACCACCTTTTAATTATACACAGTATTGCTATGTATTGTGGAAAAGCTATGTTATTAATGTTTATTAAGCTGTTAGCAGCTGTTGATTAACTAATTAAACTCATTATAAATCAGTACTTTAGAGGAGTTGATAAACTTATCCACCTAAGCCATATTTTTATTGAAAATGAAGCAAAAATGCTTGAAATAGTGGTGGGAAGTTTTGGACGATTTTTTACATTTGGGAACACAAAACAGATAAAAAGTGGAAAAATACAATAAAATAGCCCTGATTATGGCAATGCAAGGCGAAGCAGATCCTATCATAAAATATTTCGGTTTAAAAGAAATTGCTTTTCATAATCCGGTACGTGTTTTTGCCAACGAAGACCAATCTTTGATACTTTCTCTAAACGGAACAGATGCAAAACACAAAGTAGATAATATAGGCACGCAAGCCGCAACATTAAATGCTCATATCGTAATTCAAAACTACAAACCAGATTTAATCATAAACTGTGGTACGGCTGGCGGTTTTATAAGCAAAGGAGGAAAAATTGGCGATGTTTACATTGCGACAGAAAAAATTTGCTTTCACGATAGAAGAATAGATTTACCTGGTGGTTTTAAAGCTTACGCCAAAGGAAATTTCCCTTGTATTAATAGTGACGAGCTAGCTGCAAAAACTCAATTAAAACAAGGAATAATATCTAGTAGTGATGCTTTAGATTTCACCGAAACAGACACCAAAATCATGCAAGAAAACAATGCTTCTGTAAAAGAAATGGAAGCCGCAGCTATAGCTTGGGTTTGTGAAATAAACCAAGTGCCGTTTACCGCCATAAAAGCTATTACTGACATAGTAGATGGACCACACGCTACAGGAGAAGAATTTTTGAAAAATTTTGAAATGGCATCTTTTGCTTTGAAAGAAAAAATGCTTGAAATTTTAAACTTCTTATTAGTAAAATAACAAAATTAAATCCCTAATTTGCCGTAAAACAATGCCGTAAAACAAAAAATATGAAAAGTATAACTGTCTTTTGTGGTTCAAGTATAGGAACCGAACAAAATTTTGAGCTAAAAGCTAAACTTCTTGGACAGACACTAGCCAAAGAAAACATAAATTTAATATATGGCGGTGCAAAAATAGGACTAATGGGCGCTGTAGCAGATGCTGCGCTTTTAGAAAAAGGAAAGGTTATAGGTGTGCTTCCAAAATTCCTAGCTTCAAAAGAGATAGCTCATCAAGGTATTTCTGAATTAATTTTAGTGGAGTCGATGCACGAAAGAAAAACTAAAATGAATGATTTATGTGATGGATTTATAGCCTTGCCTGGTGGATTTGGAACACTTGAAGAACTTTTTGAAGTCCTAACTTGGTCTCAGTTAGGACTTCATAAAAAACCAATTGGCATTTTAAATATCAATGGGTTTTATGACGATTTAATAAATTTATTAAGCCAAATGGTTGAAAAAGAATTTCTAAAAGACATTAATAAACAAATGCTTTTAGTAAGTAATGATATTGACGATTTAATAGCCCAAATGAAAAACTACAAAGCGCCAAAAGTTGAAAAATGGATACATAAAGAAACATCTTAAATTAAAAACTTAAAACAGCAGCAATTGTTAGAGTTTAATAAATTAACGATAAAAATTAAATGCCGTTTTATGTTCCAACACATTATACATACACAAATCTCAGGCAACAAGTAAAGCGTTTTGAAAAACTTTGAAATAACTTCATTTGTTTTAAAATAAAAAATGCTTAAACTTGTAAATTACTTATTAAAAGACTGAAATACCTGAATATATGTCTTAATTCATATTAATACATTCAAGAGTCGATTATCTTTACATTAAAATGAATTGAACTTACAATTAATAAAAACACTATGAAAAAAAAAACTTACAAAATCAATTTTAAGTATTGTTTTTACTTTATTAGCTAGTCAAATATTTAGTCAATTTGTAATTTCTGCGGAATATAGACCAAGAGCAGAATATAGAGACGGATACAAAAAACTAAACACGATGAATGACGCACCCGCATTTTTCATTTCGCAAAGAACGCGTTTAAACTTAGCGTACAAAACCAATAGATTTAAAACATATTTAAGCTTGCAAGATGTTAGGACTTGGGGAAATCAAAAACAATTAGTTGCAAACGAAGCCAATGCGTTTTCAGTAAACCAAGCTTGGGGCGAAGTTTTCTTTGCAAAATCAAATGTTTTTTCCATGAAATTTGGAAGACAAGCCATTTCTTTAGACAATCAAAGAATTTTTGGAGCTGTAAATTGGGCACAACAAGCCAGAAGTCATGATGCACTAATTTTTAAATACTCCAACCCAAAAATTCTTAGCATTCAACTTGGTGTCGCTTACAATCAAAACATGGGCGCATTAACAAACACAAGTTATACGCTAGCTGGTAGTTATAAAACATTTCAGTATTTATGGTTAAATAAGAAATTATTAAAGAATAAACTTTCAATTAGTTTCTTACTATTAAATAAAGGTGATGAAGTGAGAAACGACTACAATAACAATGGCAATATTGACAAAGGTGAATACTGGGATAATTATTCTCAAACTTTAGGAACATATATTCAATTTAAGAAAGATAAATTTAGTACAAGTTTGTACGCTAACTACCAAACTGGAAAAGTAGCAGAGTACAGAACTGATTTAGGTCCAAGAAATATTTCTGCGCTAAATATTGGTTTAGATTTAAACTATAAGATTTACAAAAACCTTACACTTTTTGCTGGTTATGAATATATGACAGGGCAAAGCCAAACGGACACAACTACAAAATACAACAACACAAAACATGCTTTTAGTCCATTTTTTGGAACAAATCATAAATTTAATGGCTTTATGGATTACTTTTATGTAGGAAATCACATGAACAATGTTGGACTTCAGGATATTTACTTTAAATTGAAATATAAAAATGATAAATTTAATTTAGGTGCAGATTACCATGCATTTATGTCTAGCGCAGAAATTAAAAACACTAATATTTCGATAACTGACCCAACACAAAAAATGAGCAATTACTTAGGATCTGAAATAGATTTATATGTAGGATTTCCAATAACTAAAGGAGTTAAATTTAATTTTGTGTATACAATGATGTTTGGAACGAAAAGTATGGAAGCTATAAAAGGTGGCGATAGAAAACAATTTAATAATTATGCTTATTGTGAAGTAATTATTAAACCAGTACTTTTTGATTCAGAGAAATTTATGAAGAAGAAACTGGAGAAGCAAATTGAATTATTAAGTAAATAAATATCTATGAAAAAAATCACTTTTACATTAATGTTGTTTTCAATGTTTCTTACAAACTGTTCTAAAGAAAATTATTCAGTTTGCGAAAGCAATTTATGTTTAGAATACGAAACCATTTGGAAAAAATTATTCAAAGAAAAAAACAATATGAGTGAAAAATATTTCACGGAACACGTAAATATATTAAGTACAAACATAACTCAATGGAATAGTGGTGAAAATTTTAACATAGTCTATAATATATCTATTGACTGGGCAAACATAAAAGTTACAGATCAATTTTTAATAAAGAAATCTGCAGAAGAAAATATTTTTTCGGATCTAAATTTGCCAGATAATAAATATCTAAATGAAGAAGAAATTAAAAGAACTATAAATCTATTAGCTTTTTCATCTAAACTTACTATTGTTAAACCAATCAATAATTTGAAATTCGACTCTAAAGCAAGTGCAAAGTCATACTTAAAAAAGAATTTAGAATTTAGAAATCCTAAATTTAATGAGCCGTTTTATAAATCAATTAAATGGACTTTTATTCCTAACGGAAATCCATTTATTTCGGGCGGTGGTATAATCAACAATAGTAATAATGAATGCTATAAATTTGAAATGGATTTAGTTACAGGCAAAATAAAACAATACACAACCGCTTGCAGTACAACGCAATAATCTACTTCCTTTTAATCACTTTCTCAACAGCATTAACAATATCACCAGAAGATAAACCATATTTTTTCATTAAGTCTGCTGGTTTTCCACTTTCGCCAAATTTATCATCTACTGCTACAAATTCAATTGGTGCAGGCTTGTTCTCTGCTAATAAAGTAGAAATACTAGCTCCTAAACCACCATGTTTTTGATGTTCTTCTGCTACTACTACACAAGCAGTTTTTGAAACCGATTTTAAAATCATTGGCGCATCTAAAGGCTTTATAGTATGAATATTTATGACTTCACAAGATGTTCCTTTTGCTTCTAAAACTCTTGCTGCTTCTATAGCTTCCCAAACCAAGTGACCTGTAGCTACTATAGTTACATCATTTCCTTCATTAAGCATTACTCCTTTTCCTATTTCAAACTTTTGATCTGCTGGTGTAAAATTTGGTACTTTTGGTCTACCAAATCTTAAATAAACAGGTCCTTCCATTTCTGCTACGGCTAATGTAGCTGCTTTTGTTTGGTTATAATCACAAGTGTTTATTACTGTAAAACCAGGTAACATTTTCATTAAACCAATATCTTCTAAAATTTGGTGTGTTGCACCATCTTCGCCAAGTGTAAGCCCAGCGTGTGAAGCTGCTATTTTTACATTTTTATTTGAATATGCTACAGACTGACGTACTTGGTCATAAACTCTTGCCGTTACAAACTCTGCAAATGATGTCGCAAATGGAATTTTTCCCGCAATTGCCAATCCTGCTGCCATTCCTATCATATTTGCTTCTGCTATACCAGCTTGTACAAATCTTTCTGGGTGTTTTTTGGCAAAATCATTCAGTTTTAACGAACCTGTTAAATCTGCACACATTGCTACTACATTTTCATTTGTTTCACCTAAGATATCCATAGCTGCTCCAAATCCAGAACGTGTATCTCTGATATCATCATTTTTATATTGATCTAATTTTGACATTTTTTTTTCAAATTGCAAGTTTCAGGTTTCGCTTTGCAAGTTTTGCTTGCTTCTATTTACTGAACTTAGTTTTTAGTTTATTTTTTTTATTATTTACAAATCTAGTTTAGTAGTTTGTAATGATTTTATGGTAAATGAAACTGTTTTTGTTTTTATCATTTTTCGTTCACTACTCAAACGATATACTAATTCATATTTACCAGGTTGCAAATCTAAAAATTCTTGAGTCGTTTTAGGTTTTAATGAATAAATATTTACTAAGCTTTCCACATTTTTTACAAACACGGCACCGTGTATAGGTAAAGTAGTTTTTATACTTAATTTTCCAGGTGCAGGAATTTTTATTTTATTTACTTTTTCGCCTTTTATTTCTTGGTTTATCAACTGAATAGGTGGCAAAGTAAGTATATCAATATCATATTTGCCTATTAAATAGCTTTGCGTTTCGTCTAGCAATGCTTGGTGCAAATACTCATGTTGTCCTTTTTTCTTTATTACATATTTTAAAGAATTTACCATTTTATGTATTTCTCCGTCTTTATTTATCAATTCGATTTTCAAATCTCCAGTAGGTGCTTTTACATCTATAATATTATGTTTTGCAGCATCTAGTGTAAAGTACTCTGAACTAGTTCCGGGAATAGTTTTTACTACTATTTTATAAGTATCCGGAATTACAAAAAGCGTATCAGAAATGCCATTTTTTTTCTGTTTATGATAAAAAACATATTTTGGTTTATTGCTTTTTTTGTTATAAAAAAACATGACTTTATTGCTTTGTTTTGGCTCATTTTTGCTGTTGAGCAAATTTACTTGTAGGCTTGTATATGTAATGGCTTTATTCAATGAACGGTGCAATTTACTTTTAAAATCTTTCTGCGATTTTTCGTTAAAAACTTCTCCTGCAAAGCAGTCATAAGCACGTAAAGATTCAATATCAATATCTAAACCTATGATAAAAGGTTTTAAAATAACTTTATTTTGCATCAGTAATTTAAGTATATAACAAGGGTCGCCTTGGCAACTTTCCGAACCGTCTGTTATTAAAATTAATATATTTTTACCTTCTAAACCTTGGAAATCTTTTTTTGTTTCTTCTAAAGAAAACGCCAGTGGTGTAATTCCTTTGGGTGTAATAGATTGTAGTCTAGATTTTAACACATCTGAACTATTTTTAGCAATTGGCAATAGTAGTTCGGTGTCTTTACAGTCTGAATGTACAGGCATAGATTGATGTCCATAAGCTCTAATTCCGAAATAAACATTATCGCCAAGACTATTTTTTAAACTATCAGCAACTTCTACTACGGTTTCTTTAGCTATAGACCATTTGCTTTTGGTTTCCCAGTTTTTTCGCATACTAAAAGAGGCATCAATTAAAAAAAGAATATTGGTGCGCTCTGCTTCTTGTGCCTTAGCTCCAAAAGCTAACAAAATCATTAGTAGTATAGCAATTTGTTTTCTCATTCTCTTATTAATTTATTAAAACCGTTTTTCCTTCAAATATTTCAATAAGTTTTTTTTCAGTTCTTTCACTTTGTGTAGTTCTTTTGTCTATAAAAACTAAAATATATTTTCCGGCTTGAAGTTTTAAATCTGTTCTGGTTTCTATCAAACCAAAATCTTTAACAATTTCTCCTTTTGAAGTATAAAGACTTGCCAAAACTTTATTTTTTAAATCTATAACTAATCTACCATTTGGCTTAATAAATTGATGAACAGATTTTTCTATTGGTACGTTTTTAGAAAACTCTTCTACCATTGGGTATGTTAAAACCGACAAATTATATTTGTTTGAAATAAAATGTTTACTTTCTACATCTTGGTTATAATAAATCTCAATGTTTTTTTTGTCTCTAAGTATATAGTCTATTTTTTTATCATCATAAACTTTTTCGTAATGAAATTTTAATTGTCCTTTTATTACTGAAAAATTTATTACGTTATGTTCACCTGCTTTTAATTCAATTTTATTTTTCCTCAATGAAGGAAATGTATGTACGTGTATATCAAAAACACCTCTAGGATCTAAATAAATAGTATCTGCCTTACCTTGCTTATCTAATGCGTGAATAAAATTATAAACAACTTCACCAGTAAAATGATTGTACAATGTTATGGGTGTATTGCTAATTAGTTTATTTTCTTTACTCAATAAGTTAATTTCTACACTTGTTTTTTTAGTTACTTTTTTTACTGCTATATCTAATACTTTGGTAAAAGTTTCTTCATCTTTTGCGTTTACAAAAGTACCTATACATTCAAAGTCTTGAATTAAATTAGATTCGATATCTAAACCAATAATATAAGGATTTATACTTACTCTTTTTTTCTTTAAATCTAATGCTGCATCACAAGGATTTCCTTCACAATTTTCTAATCCATCAGTTATTAGTATAATTGAATTTATTGCCGTTTTATCATCAGAAAAATCTTTTGCTGCCTCCATTAAAGAATATGCAATAGGCGTGTTTCCTTGTGCTACTATTTCTTCAAATTTAGATTTTATTTCTTGTGCATTAGATTTAGCAAAATCTATTTCGAGTTTAGAATCTAAGCAGTCGTTTTTTGTTCTATGACTTTGATGACCGAAAACTCTAATGGCAATTTCTACATTGCAATTCGTTTTTTGAATACTATCTGCAAGATTAAAAAGTACTTTTCTGGCTATTTCAAATTTTTTTTCTTCGCCCCACATAGCCTGCATACTTCCAGAGTAGTCTACTATAAAAAGTATTCTGTTTTTGGGAGTTATTTCTTGTGAAAACAAATTACTATTAGCTAGTAATAAAAATATAATTATTAAAAAGAAATTTTTCAAATGAGCACTTTAGAGTAATAAAACGATAAAGATAGTTAGCTATTGTGTTTTTCAAAGTCTGTTTTACGAATTTGATCACTTTATGAAGAAAATTTTAAAGCCATAAAACAAAAAAGTCAATAAAATGAATTATTGACTTTTTTTATGCTAAAAACCTTATTTTAATTTACCTCAGCAATAGAAGTCATAGGATTTCTTAAATCATCAAAATCTTCTAATATTGCCTTTACAGAACCTACAGAAATAGGAGATTCTATCAATACTGGAATTTTATTCAAATCATCAGAAACATATACTGTCAATGCTTCATCTTCTTTAAAAACTCTTCCCGAAACTACTTTTGGAATTACCTTCAAGCATTTAATTTTCCCAAATTTTGTATCTACTTCTGCTCTTCCTTTATAAATCATTGCAAGCTGGTAAAATTCATTATCTAAAAATACTTCTACTGGAACCTCATCGTCATATTTCATTTTTGTAAAATCAATATTTCTCATTTGGTAAATAACCGAAAGCATATCGTGCGTACAGCTGTTAAAATCAAATTCTTTGATATTCTTTTTGTGATCATTTACTTTTGAAACCGTATGAACTTTTAAGTTGTCTCTATTAAAATCATAGGTGTGATCTAATTTAAAGCCTCCTTCATTTACGTCTCTTACAAATTTGTTTGGTAGCACGGTAGTTTTATCTACATAAGTTTCATATACATCGTGTACTTTATAAAACATATTGTAAAATGGATAAGTTTTACCTATAGCTTTTATGTGATAATTTTGAGAACCGTTCAAAGCTGTTTCGTTAACATCAAAAGTTACATAACCAGCTTTTGCCCAAACAGATTTCCAGTTATAATAAACTTTGTATTTTAAATGTTCATTATTTCCAAAAGCAGTATTTTCTAAATTACAATTTTGTGCTTGTAATTTTATTCCTATAAAAATACTAAGTAGTGTTATTATTAAGTTTTTCATTTTTTACCTCCGTTTTTAAATTAATAAAATTTAAATAGCCAATTATAGCTGGTAAAACTAAGTTCAAAATCCATACCAATAAAATTACAAAAAGTATATTTAATTGATTATCAGAATGTTGACCTAATAATTCTAACAAGATTAAACCTCTGTAAGGTAAGTCTATTAATGGAAAGGAAGGTCCAAGTGTTTGAATAAGTAACATGGTAGACACTGCACTAAATAAGAAAAAATAATCTACATCTATTGAAAAAAAGTAAGCCAATAATATATACTGATGCATATAAACAAGATACCTTAATATTGTAATAAAAAATATTTTAGTTAGTCTTATTTTGCTTACATCAATGTTTACATACTCAAACTTTATAAGTTTTTTCAATAAAGGAATTCTTGAAATATAGTTAACTACAACATTAAAATTATAATAAAATATTATTAATATTATTGTAGAAAAAAATAGTAAAACATAAAGTAAGCCTTCGCTAATAAACTCAGGGCAATCTATAAATTTACATAAAAAACCTACATAAATAGTACTTACTAAACCTAAAGTAAAAGTTGTTACAAACTGAGCCAAGCCACCTCTAAAAGCTAAACTAAAAGCTTTTATTTTAAAGCCCGATTGAATTTTGAAGAGTCTACCACCAAACTCGCCTATTCTATTGGGTGTCATAAAGCCAAGAAAAACACCCATTAAAACGCCTTGTAATGCATTTATGAATGTAAAATTTTTCTGTATACTATTTACTAAATTTTTCCACTTTAAAGATTCTAAACTCCAATTAATAATACCTAACACTAATGCACCAAATATTAAAAAATAATTCTCTGAGTGTTGAATACCGTCTTTAGAAAAGGCTTTTTTATAGTCTATTCCTTTTTCTTCTAACTTATAGTAAATAAAATATACCATCAATATAAATATGCCAAATTTCGCTATCCAAGACAATATTTTTTTTGAATTCTTCAATACTTCATAAATTAAAAAAATAAAGATACCTTTACTTTGTTAAAATGGCACTAAAAGAGACTATAATTTTGGGTTTAGACCCTGGAACTTCAATATTTGGCTATGGAGTTATTAAAATAATTAATAACAAGATAGAACTTTTGGCTGTTGGTAGTGTTATGCTTTCGAAATATGACGACCAAGCACTAAAGTTAAAAGCTATTTTTGAAAGAGTAAGCTATTTATCGGAAGTATATTTGCCAGACATTTGTGCTATTGAAGCACCTTTTTATGGCAAAAATGTACAATCTATGCTAAAACTAGGAAGAGCGCAAGGTGTAAGTATGGCTGCAGTTCTTATGAAAGATATTCCTGTAGTAGAATATGCTCCAAAAAAAATTAAACAATCTATCACAGGTTCTGGTAACGCAAGTAAAGAACAAGTAAGTTTTATGCTGAAGCAAATGTTAAATTTAAAATCTGTTCCAAAAGATTTTGATGCCACAGATGGTCTAGCAGCAGCAGTATGTCATTATCTTCAACAAAAAAACCCAACTTCAACCGGTGGAAAATCGGCTTCAAGCTGGGCTGCTTTCGTTAAACAAAATCCTAATCGAAAATTATAAATTACGAATTATTAGATTTTGAATTTCTTTCATTTCATCCGCTTGAAATGCTAATTTTTCTTTAGCAAAATTCATATCCGAAACAGAATTCATAGGAATTAGGTGTATATGAGCATGAGGTACTTCTAGCCCAATAACCGACACTCCTACTTTTTTACAATCAAAACTTTTCTCGATAGCTTTAGCCACCTTCTTTGAAAAAATATGAAGCTGTGCCAATTCGGTGTCTTCTAAATCGAAAATATTATCAACCTCCGCTTTAGGTATTACAAGACTATGTCCTTTAGCAATTGGAAATACATCCAAGAATGCTAAGAAATTATCGTCCTCAAGAATTTTATATGCAGGAATTTCTCCTTGAATAATTTTAGTGAAAATTGAAGCCATAATTACGCTCTACTAATTTCCAAAATTTCTAATTGAATAACACCTGCTGGAACCTTAATCTCAGCAATATCACCAACCTCTTCACCTAATAATCCTTTACCAAGAGGAGAATACACAGAAATTTTTCCCGATGCCAAATCTGCTTCTGATTCGGATACCAATGTATATATCATTTCCTTTTTAAGTTTTACATTTTTTATGCGAACTTTAGATAATACATATACTTTAGAATCGTCTAATTGCGATTCATCAATTACACGAGCTGAAGCATAAATTGCTTCTAATTGTGCAATTTTCATCTCCAACATTCCTTGGGCTTCTTTTGCGGCATCATATTCCGCATTTTCAGATAAATCTCCTTTATCCCTTGCTTCAC
>CAKZQD010000179.1 GCA_937139485.1 uncultured Bacteroidota bacterium
AAGAAGGTAAAAAATCTTTTTTTCAAACTACGTTTTACAAACAACAAAGGCAAAAAAGAAATATTTTGCTCGATAAAAAAGGAAATCCAGAAGGTGGAAAATGGACTTTTGATACCGAAAACCGCAAGAAATTTCCTAATAAAAAAACAGCACCAAATGTTCACTTTCCAGAAACAAATAGCTATTGGAAAGAAGCTATACAATACACAAATAAATATTTTGAGAAAAATATAGGCGAAATAAATAACACGCAGTACTACCCTACTTCACATCAAGAGGCACAAAAATGGTTTAATCAATTTTTAGTTTATCGTTTTCATTACTTTGGCGACTATGAAGATGCTATTGTAAAAGAAGAACTCATTTTACACCACAGTTTACTTTCGCCTTTGATAAACAATGGTTTATTAGACCCAAAAAAAGTACTTAAAGAAGCTATAGATTTTGCACATAAAGAAAATGTACCCATAAATTCTTTAGAAGGTTTTGTAAGGCAAATAATAGGTTGGCGAGAATTTATAAGAGGAATGTACCAAGCCAAAGGAAACGAATCTAGAACCAAAAATTACTGGAATTTTACTAGAAAAATACCTAAAAGTTTTTATAACGGCACTACAGGAATAGAACCTATAGATGCTACAATAAAAAAAATACTCAAAACGGGATATTGTCATCATATAGAAAGATTGATGGTTTTGGGAAATTTTATGTTGCTCTGCGAATTTTCCCCAGACGAAGTTTATAGATGCCTACGATTGGGTAATGGTTCCAAATGTATATGGAATGAGTCAGTTTGCCGATGGCGGTTTTTTGCAACAAAACCATATATTGGTGGCTCTAATTACATAAAAAAAATGAGTAACTACAAAACTGGAAATTGGTCTGCAATTTGGGACGGTTTATTTTGGAATTTTGTAGATAAACATCAAGATTTCTTTAAAGGCAACCCAAGAACTTCTATGATGTTTTACAATTGGAGAAAAATGGATCAAACAAAAAAAACTGCACATTTGGAAAATGCTGAAAAGTTTTTGGCTACATTAGATTGAAAACTAATACAATAAGATAATCTGATATAAAAAGGCACAGAATTAATTTTATTTTAACAATATTTTTCAATAAAATAATACTGTCTGAAAAATAAAATATAACTTTGATAAGCAACAAATAAAAGGCTTTTAAATGGCTGTTTATTTGAACCTTGGCATTTATAAAAGTAACAAAATGAAATTCATTAAATATTTATCAATAACTTCAATAATCTTAGCTTTAGTTATAATTTTTATAAAATTACAATTTGATATTGAATCTTATCGATTTATGAAAGAAATAATCACAGACAGTAATGGTGATATTTCACCTACGGTTGGTGCTGGTGGACTAAAGATTTTGATTTTACTTTTTATTCCAATGTTTATTTCGCTTGTTATCAGCATAATTGGATTTAAGAAAAAAAATATTTATAAAAAGGCATCATTAATTCTTAATATAATAACGATGGTTTATCTAATAATACCAGCTGGTATATTATTATCTCAATTTAGTTTTTAATTGTTTCTTATCTTTGTAACAATCATTAAATTAGTGTGACAGTGTCACACCTATTCAAAACAATAATTAATGCAAAGTCTTTCCAAAAATAATGAGTACAAAGATTTGTTAAACAAAATTGGTTTATCTTTTTTAAAAGCAAGAGAAAATGCAGTAAAAGCAATTAATACTGAATTAACACTTTCAAATTGGAATACAGGTAAATATATTGTTGAATATGAACAAAAAGGTAATATTAAAGCAGAATATGGGAAAGAATTACTTAATCAACTTTCCAAAGATTTAACAAAACAATATGGAAAAGGATTTAGTAGAAGTGGATTGGTCTATATGCGACTTTTTTACATTCAATATCCAAAAGGTGTGACAACGTCACACTTATTAAGTTGGTCACATTATTATGAATTATTAAAGATTAAAGAACCTACAGAAAGAGCCTTTTATGAAAATCAATCCATAATAGAAAATTGGTCTATTCGAGAATTGAGAAGACAAAAGAAAACAGGCTTATTTCAAAGAATATCTTTAAGTAAAGACAAAAATGAAATACTTGAATTAGCCAAAAAAGGATACAATCCAATAAATGAAAAAGATATAATAAAGCAACCTTACATTTTTGAATTTTTAGGTATTCCTGAAGGTAATTTATATTCAGAGAATGAATTAGAAACAAAACTCATAGTTAATTTACAAAATTTTTTACTTGAATTAGGAAAAGGATTTGCATTTGTCGGAAGACAATACAGAATTACATTAGCAAATAAACACAACTTTGTTGACTTAGTATTTTACCATTATATTTTAAAGTGTTTTGTAATTATTGACTTAAAAGTAAATGAAGTTGAACATAAAGATGTTGGACAAATGATTACTTATTTAAATTACTTTAATAAAGAAGTAATTGGAGAAACTGACAATGAAACAATAGGAATTATTTTAGCATCTGAAAAAGATGATATTTTTGTAGAATATGCGACTGCAAGTATTACTAATAAATTAGCTGTTGGAGAATATCAATTATATCTACCAAACAAAAAAGAATTAGAAAATAAAGTAAAAGAAATACTGAATAAAGAATAAAAAAATGCTAACAAAATATATAAGGAATAAGGAGTTCAGAGTGAATTTTGAAGCTTATAGATTTTAATTAAGTCCGCCAAATCTTTGATTTGGCTTTTGAAAAATTGAAGATAAAACCCAAATCAAAGATTTGGCTAAGTGGAAAATTTAAAGTTCATCTTTTTTAAACCCTTCCTACTCATACATAAACGTCAATCAAAACCAAATATTTTAAAGCTTTTATGAAAAACAAACTAAAAATAGACATCGTATCAGACATTGTTTGCCCTTGGTGCACTGTTGGTTACAAACGCTTAGAGAAAGCAATTGAAGAACTTGGTGTTGAAGACCAAATAGAAATAGAATGGCAACCATTTGAATTGAACCCAAATATGCCCAAAGAAGGACAAAACTTATTGGAGCATCTTTCAGAGAAATACGGTTCTAACATAGAACAGTTAAAACAATCTCAGCAAGTTTTAGCAGATGCTGGTAAGGAATTAGATTTTAATTTTGATTTTTTTGATAATATGAAAATGGCAAATACCTTTGAAGCGCATATACTATTAGATTATGCTAAAGACTTTGGTAAACAAACGGAACTAAAAATGTATTTGACCAAAGCATTTTTTAGCGATAGAAAAAATGTTTCTGATAGAGCAGTTTTAAAAGAAGCCTTGGAAACTGTTGGCTTAAATGCCACAGAAGCTATAGCCAAACTTGATAATGATGATGCAAAAAATGCTGTCATAAAACAAAAAGCACTCTGGATGAACTCTGGAATAAATTCTGTACCAACATTTGTTTTTAATAGAAAAAGTTTAGTGACTGGCGCACAAGCAGTTGATACTTTCAAACAAGTTTTAACAGATTTATTAAACGAAAAAGCAGCCTAGTTTAAATTGTGTATTTTTAAATGAAAAATAGATATTTATTTCACTTCAAAACCGACATTTCGGAAATTGTAATTCCAGAAAAACTCAATAATCCTTTTACTATAGATATTTCGGAAATTGCAAAAATAGCTGCACAAGAATTTCAAGAATTTCTTTTAAAAGAATCCGCAAATTGGGATTATAATTTTGAAATAAGACCTGGAAAAATGTTTGGCGTATTAGTGATTCAAAAACCCGATAATACTTATGCTTATTTGGCAACTTCTTCTGGAGAATTATCCAGAAAAAAAACTTGCGAAAAGTTTACACCATCGGTTTTTGATGTTTCTACCGATGATTATTTTTTCAATAGAGAAATGACTGAAATAACACGAATTGGTAACCAAATTAAAAACGCAAAAAACTTAACTGAAACTAAAGAACTTAAAAGTCTTAGAAGTCAAAAATCTATAGCTGTTCAGAAAAAATTATTTCAAAATTATTCTTTTTTAAACATCAAAGGCGAAGAACAAAATTTGCTTGAAATATTTAAAAATTCAATTAACGAAACGGTAAGTTAATTACCCCATTGAATTTTCAGTTTTTTCAAAGGAACAGGATTCGCTTTTACCATTCTAA
>CAKZQD010000180.1 GCA_937139485.1 uncultured Bacteroidota bacterium
AGTCAAACTACATTCTACTAATTTTTTATTAGGGGTAAAATTGGGATAGGAGATAAACAGTAATTATTTTGCCATTTAAATTATAAGGTTTAACAATGGGTGACATTAAAGAATTCTGTCCTTCAAATCAACAGGAATGGAGAAACTGGTTGGAACTAAATCACGTAAATGAATCGGCAGTATGGCTTGTTTTTTATAAAAAAAACTCGCCTAATTTCAACCTAAGTTGGAGTGAATCTGTGGATGAAGCACTCTGTTTTGGGTGGATTGACAGCACTAAAAAGACTATAGATTCAGAAAAATTTAAACAGTATTTTAGCAAACGGAAAGAAAAAAGTAATTGGTCCAAGATTAATAAAGATAAAATCCGATTCTTAAAGGAAAAGGGGCTTATAACAAAACAAGGTTTTAAGAGTATTGAAATTGCTAAGAAAAATGGATCCTGGACAATCTTAGATGATGTGGAATCCTTGGTTACTCCAAAAGAGTTAGACAATGAATTCGGTAATCACCCCGGGTCAAGGGAGTATTTTAATGGATTAAGTAATTCGGCAAAAAAGATTTTATTGTACTGGGTTATTTCAGCTAAGAGAAAAGAGACACGACAAAAAAGGGTTTTAGAAATTGCAGAGAACGCGAGTAATAAAATGAAACCGAAACAATTTAGATAAGGTTAAAAATGATTAAGCCAGAATATCGTTTATGGCGCGTGGGGGAACAGTTCCTTGCCTTTAGTATGGACAGTCCGTCACTTGATTATCGTGAGAACCAAGACGCCAAGGTTGTTGAGGTTCCGTTTCCTGAAAAACATAAAGAAAAATAGCTATAAAAATGCCTGTAAATAAACTAATACGAATATTTTTTTCCCAAGAAATTTCTAAAGGATAAGGACGATTTAATATTTCAAGCATAGTGCAAAAATACTTCTTATAGCTAAAAAACAAAGTAAAATTGCTGTGCAGAAAATATTTTCTCAGACTCAAAATTAGAAATGCTTACGCCCAACAATCTAATTTGGTTTAGGTAATTCATCTTGCTTTAAAAAATTACACCTTTTCTTGTTGAATTTAGTTTTTGTTCAACAAATTTTTGAAAAAAGATTTTATTTTCTGAAAAACATTCGGGTTTTTATTTACTGTTTTGTATTTCTTTTTATGCTCTTCTTTATAGTTATATTTTGCTAGTATAAGCGAAACACGTTGTTTGTATTTTATTCCTTTTTCTTTGTCTATCTGATAAATATAGTTTGCAAAACCATCTATTTGAGCTAGTACATTTCCTTTTTTATTCCAATATTTATTTTCTAAACCATCTTTTTCTATTTGAAATAAAAGTGCTCTAAACTTTTTTATATCTTTTTTAGGAACATTTGTTTTTTCATTTACAACTACGCCTGTTACTTCTTGTTTACTATTGCGTTTCATTATACGCAGCTTTTCAGGGTGTAAATTAAAATTTTCTTCCTGAACTACTTTTCGAGAATATTTCAATATTTTAGAAATATTTTCATATTGTTTTTGTGTTGCCGAGAAGCTAATATCGTCAACATATCTAGTATAATTAAAACCATATTTTTTTGCTAAACCATCTAGTCTAAAATCTAATTTTCTACACACTATATTTGAAATAGCTGGACTACAAGGCGAGCCTTGAGGTAAAAAACGATTCCCTTTTTGTGCAAAATAATTTTCGCCCAATAAACTAAGGTCTATAATTTTAGGTTCTGAACAAATTAATGCAAAAATTGTAGCTACTTGAGTAGAATAACCCAAGGAGCTAAAAACACCTTTTATACGATTGTAAGTAATAGTTGGGAAAAAGTTTTTTAAGTCTTGATTTATGACTACATCTTTTTTTACGTGTGGTAGCGCATTGGTTTTTATAGATTTGCCAATTACGCAGCCGTTTGCTTTTTCGTGTACTTTTACTTTATTTAATATTTCTTCTAAAATCCAAATTTGTGCTTGTTTTAGCCTTGGCATAGGTGCAGAAATTAGTCTAAAACCACCTCTTTTCTTTGGTATTTGAAAGCGTTTGTAATGCGATATTTTTCCGTTTTTTCTTGAAAATGATAAAAAACGTAACTCACCAACACTTATTTTCATTGCATTTGCAATGTCTAAAGCATTATTTAAAATGGGTAAGTTGTTGCGTTTTAAATTTTCTAAATTAGAAACTTTATCGTTTAACTGGTGAGAATAATTTTCACCTAAATAAATAATATCTTCTGCTTTGGATTTTTTCCATTTTTGTGCTTTTTCTAAACGCTCTTTTTCTCTTCTTTCTTTGGTTTCTTTTTGTTTTAGTTTTGAAGCCAGCTTCCTTTCTTTGTGTTTTTTGGCAATAAAAGCTTCAGGATTTTCAACAATATTTTTCTCTTTTAAAAGCTTTTGAAGTTTTTTTGATAATTCTCGTTCTTCTGCAAAAAATTTATTTACAGATTCAAAATCTACAGTTTCATTATTCCAAAAACCTAGACGCTTCATTTCAGAAAGAATATATTCCTGCCTAGAAGATCCTTTTATCTTGTCATAAATTTCTTGTCTTTTTTCTGCTGAGTTTTCCATAGCTTATAAAAAAGGTAGTAATAAGATATATTTTTTAAATTCCTTCGAACAATTCTAATGACTGAATTAAACAACTCCAGTGAAATAGGTACTAGTGTATTATTTCACTTCAACGAAGTATCACCGGAAATGGTACACTAGTACCTATTTCACAAGTTAAGTTTAAGTCAGTGACGCGTTCAGTAACTATGTGCAAGATTGGCGATCCACCAATCAAAATGCAAGGTTTTCATCTTATCACTACCTAGGTTCAAATGTATTAATTTTTTTTATCAAAAGCAATTCGTAATGCTAATATATGTGCACAAGGTCCTTTTGTCATTTTATTTGTATAATAATAGTTGCAAGTACACTTCCCATCTATTATTTTTAAATCGTTATCTATTATTACACTAGAAAATCTTTCTTTTTCTATGTATGCTTCTAGTATAATCTTGTCTTCTTGTTTTTTAATTTTTAAATCTGTTACTGCTCCATTTTCTGCCAAAGCATAAGCTTCTTTATCTGTTTCGCTAGAAAAACGAAGCGATTCTATATCTATACCATCTTTTTTGAGTTCTCTAACTCGATAAACTTTATTTTTTAAATCGTAAATTACTTTTCCTGCTTGGGTAAATGTGGCAAGAGATTGTTTTACAGTCTGTACATCTAGGTTTAATTGTTTTGCAATATTGTTTTCATTATTAAACCAGTTTTTACGCAATTCTAAATAGATAGTTTGCATAGTTGTAGCAGCTACTTGACCTCTTGGAGCAAGTAAATCTAATTGGCTGGCTTGTGTCCAGTCGTTTGCCGTCCAACCAGAAAGTCCTAGTGTAAAATACATTTCATTGCTTAAATGTGCTGTATAAAAAGAAGGCATTCCGCTTCCTAATAAATGTACAGTAAACTTGTTGGTAATAGGTAGTAAGCGTTCTAAAAGTAATATTCTTCGCCTTCCCCAAACTCTTATTTCTGCTTCTTTTTCTCCTTTAAAAATAGATTGTGTGCATTCTATTTCTATATTCCAAGGTTCAAAAACGGCAACAATTGGTTTGCCTGGTTTCAAAATATATTTTATAGATCTGGGACCTTTTCTTTCTTTATTTCTTTTTAAAACAGAAATGAAGTTTGCTATGTCTATGGCTTCTAGTTCAAAAGAAACTTTATTGCTGGTCATAGCAGAACTTACTTGTAAAAAACCTCTAACCCAACTATCTGGCAAATCTATTTTTACTTCTGTGTAGTTTTCTTCGCCAGTTGTTTGTACATCAAAACCTGCTGGGTCTATTTTAAAATCGGTTTCTTTATAGGTTCTTATTTTTTGAAATTCTTGATATAAATTTTCTGAATAATCAATATTTGTTGTGCCGCACTCAAACTCATTGATGTTTTTAAAAACACCATAGCCGCAAGATAATTTTCCATAAACAGATTCGTCTTTACTAAAACATTCAAAAAAAACTTGATCTGGATGAACTGTTATTACAGGGTCTAAAACATACCAAGCTGCCATATCTCTTTTGTATAAGTATTTGAAATAATTGCTTTGTGCCTTGTAGTATGGTCGTGTAATTTTTTCTCTTATACTTCTTAAACCTTGTAGCTCGCTTTGAACATTTTTTATTTCTGACTGCAAATTTGAAAGTTCTGAAGCCGCTTCGGCTATCCAAAGCTCTTCTTGACTTTTTAGCCATGCTAAATATGCCGTATTGTCTTTTGGTTGAAAGTTAAAATCTGCTAGAACTACATAATGTAATGCCGAAATGGCTTCTCTAAAAGGAATTTTTTTATCTAAAGTGCCTACAAAAAAAGTTGGCTCTCTTAAAACGTCTGGTGCAAAACTTACCGATGTAGTATTTGAATTGTTTTGAACTTTACTACTTCCACCATATTTATAATTAAATTTCATTTTTATATGGTTTTTATTATTAAAGGATTTTCTAGGTTTGGAAATGCGTCCATAATTTCTAACAATAAATCTATATTATTACTATTGTCTATTTTAGTTTTTGTGCCCAAAACAGATTTTATCAATTTGATAGTCATTTTTGCAACGGCTTCATTTTTTATGGCTTCTTGTTTCAAAAAAGCATAAATTCTTGACTTGGCAACTCTATTGGTATTGATATTGAATAAAGTAGTTTTAAAAAAAGATTCTAACTGAAGTATTACTTCAACTTTATTGCTTGCATAATTTTCTAAATAATTAGTTACAAAAAACTGCATGGCTTTTGTAGGATGCTCTTGTAGTTTTAGTAATAAAGGAAGCCCTTTTTCTTCGCTAAAATGTGTAGTAATCATTTTTCGTCCAAATGCCTGTACATCTTTTTTTGTATGGTCGCAAACGTATATTAGCATTTCTAATGTCCAGTTTTTGGATTCAATATGCTTGTCAAAAAACAAACACGCCCAGTCTATAATATCTTGCCATTTGCTGTTGAATATTTTTAAAGCCATTTCTAATTCAAAATTTATTCTGGCTTTATCTTCTTTAAAGTATTGCTTTAAAATATTTCTAATTTCTAAAACAGCACTAGTAGATAATGATATTAATTGAGGCATATTAAGATCTTTTAAAACTACTCGATCTTTAAAAATAGGTGTTCCTAGTTTTTGTGCAAAATCATAATCTGACAATACTAAATCTATAATTCCTGCTGTAGAAATTGAAGCTAAATTATTATCGTAATACTTTACCAAAAGTGCATAACTACTTTCGTGTACGCCATCATATTCTTCTGCTTTAATAATTGTATTTAATAATTGACTTTTCAAGGTCTCTTTAAAAACGGTATCAATTTTTAATAATCGTTCTATTGTAGGAAAAATAGCTTCTCTTACTTCTATATGTTCAGAAAAACAGTATGAGGCAATTTTGTATTGGTTTTCTAATAAAAATTCATCAGGAAAATAAGCGAGTATTTCAATTCCTGCTTTCCTTAGCATTTTTTCATCTGAATTTATATAAGTATCAAAATCATCTTTAAATATTTGAAATGCTGGTGTAATATTATGTTTTGCTAAATTTATTGCAAACAATTTATTGCTAAGTATATTGGTTTTTGCCAATGTTCTTATATCGTCTGCAGTTGTTTCGCTGAGTAATTTACCAAATTTTGTTTCTCCTATTAGTTTATTTATCAATAAAAGATAGTCCGTTTCAAAATTTTGAGAAGTTTCAAAAAAGGCTATTATTTCAGAAATTTTAAAAGGAAAATTGTATCTTAATATGTCTTTGTATAAGTCTATTAAATAGTCTATTACAAAGAGCTGTTTTGTTAATAGAAGTTTGGAAATAAAACCTGGAATAGCAAAATAGTTTCTTTCATATTTTTTTAGCCATTCAAAAGCCAGATCACTTGCTTCTTTGTTTTTTGAGGCTATTAATTTTAGCAGTACGCTTTCTTCTGGCTGCGTTGTTCTGTATTTTTCTTTTAAAACGGGTAAAATTATGTTTACGACTCTTTCATCGTAATGACTTACAAGCTTTGCTAAATTTTCTTGACTTAATTTATCTAAAAAATTTAAGTTTTCTTTTAAAATATGCAATGCAAAATTTATGGCAATTTCACTTTTAGCATTTGCTAATATAGTTAGCACTTCTTCTGGTTTTGTATTCCAAATTTCTGGTAATACTTCAGTTCTTGTATTGCTTAGGTCTTTTAATTCTTGGGTAAAAAAGTGTCTGTTTACTCCATTTATTTCAGCAGAATTTCCGTATGCTATATACATTAATGCTAAAAATGTGCTGTATTTAGGAAAATGCCTTTTTTCTACATTGTATTTGCTATTTTCATAGTCGTAACTCCAAAATTGTTGTACTTCTTCTTGCTCATTATCTATTTTATCGTCTAAAGAGCAAAGTAAGTTTGTAGCATAGTTTACAAATTTATTGCTGTCGTTTTTACTAAAATTATAAACCAATTTGTAAGCTGCTTTATTAAAATAAGCTTTTGTAGCACTAGAAAAAGCAACTTTTGGACTTTTTTTAATTTTTTCTTCACTTGGATTTATGTAATTTCCATCTATATAAACGCCCCAAGAACTTGAAGAATAAACAGGATTGCTAATGGCAATTCTTTTTGCTAATAAAGTTAAAAATGGAATATCGTTTGTTATTTCTGCGCTTCTATATATGTATCGTATAGATTTAAATATATTTACTTTTAAAGCTGCGTTTTGTAAAAAATCATATAGTTTACTTTTTAATTTTTCATCTTTATAGGCAAAAATATAAGCATAAAAAATGCTATTTGCGTCTATGTCTTTATTATTAAATAAATAAAAGCTTAAAGAATTTATAAGTTCAGAGTCGAAAGTTAATTCTTGTGGTTTTTGGTTTAAAATACTTTCTTGTATTTGCTTATAATGTGTTTCTGAACCATATTTCAAAACAAAGGACATTGCTATTCTACCTACTTTGTCTGAAAAGCCTTTTTGTTTAAAAATGGTAAAAATATGCTCAACTTCCGAAGCATCTTCAAAATATGCTAATGCAAAAATTGCAGCATATTGTTCAAAATCATCTTTAGATTTAATAAAAGGTTTTATAAGTTCTACTGCATTTTTCATATTCAAAACAGTAGTTCTCATTATTATTCTAGATATTTTCCAATTTCTTGTATAAGTACCTAAATTGGCTTCTTCTAAATATTTTAAAATCGTTTTTTCTCTTGCAGTATCTAGTTTTTGTTTTACAACAGGTTTTGTTTTTACTACTTTTCCAGCATTTTCGGAGTAGCCTTTTTTTTCTTTACTTTCTACTAATGTATCAAAAATATTTAGGGCTTCGTTATAAGAAACAGGAAAAACAGTTTTGGTGCCATCACGCAAATTGGAATCTCTTCTGCCATATCTAAAATTTACTACAAATAAATCTTTTCCTGCTTCACATAAATCTACCTCATAAACTTTATCAGATTTACCTTCTGAAAAATATAAGATTTTTTGTTTAAGTAATTTCAATTTTTATTTTTTTGTTTTGTAAATATAAAAAATCTAAACCAATAAAGGAACTTTCTAAAAATCAAAAGTTGTTTGTTTTGAAGAAAATATTTTTTCCGACTCAAAATTAGATAAACTTACACCTAAAAGTCGTATTGGTTTTATGAGTTTATCTTGTTTTAGTAAGTCTTTGGCTACGGAAATGATTTTACGCTCAGATTTTGTGTAATTTTTTATGGTTTTACTTCTAGTTTTCAATACAAAATCTTCATATTTTATCTTTATAGTTATGGTTTTTACTCTGTCGTCTGTTTTTTGAAAAGTCTTCATTAGCCTTTTAGTTAAGTTGCTAATATGCATTGCCGCAATTCCAAAAGATTCTATATCTGTATTAAAAGTTCTTTCTGTGCCTATAGATTTTCGTTTGGTGACGTGTTTTACTGGGCGTTCGTCTAAAAGATTTATCATATTGTAATAATATCTTCCAGATTTGCCAAAGCGTTTTGCCATTTCAAATTTATCGAATGGTCTTAAATCTTTACCAAAATGAATTCCTCTGGCTTTCATTTTTTTCTCGGTTACTTTTCCTATGCCAAAGAATTTTCCGATAGGTAGTGCATCTAAAAATGCAGGTGCTTTTTCTAGCGTGATGACATAAATTCCGTTTGGTTTATTGATATCTGAAGCTATTTTAGCCAAAAATTTATTGAAAGATACACCAGCAGAAGCCGTTAAGCCTGTTGTTTCAAAAATATCTTTTTTTATTGCCAAAGCCGTTTCTTTTGCAGAGCTATGATTTGCAATATTTTCTGTAATATCCAAAAATGCTTCATCTAGCGAAAGCGGTTGAATATGATTGGAATATTTAGCAAATACTTCTCTAATTTGCCTTGATGCTTTTTTGTAAACATCAAATCTGTGGCGTACAAAAATTAAGTTGGGACACTTTCTTTTGGCTGTAACACTTGGCATTGCCGAATATACACCAAATTTACGTGCTTCATAGCTTGCTGCAGCTACAACACCTCTATCGCCACCACCTACTGCTATTGGTTTTCCTCTTAAATCAGGATTGTCTCGCTGCTCTACCGATGCAAAAAAAGCATCCATATCTATATGTAAGATTTTTCGGTGGTTCATTTTTAGTTATATAGTTTCTAGTTTAATAGTTCATAGTTTTGTTTTCTAAACTATGAACTATTTAACTTTTAACATTGCAACTGGTTTAAATATTTTTTACATTCTTTTGGAGATCGTAATCTTACAAAATTAATATGATTATACTTTTCATCAAGCATCAATTTTGAATAAGTTCGTTTCTTTTTCCAATATTGTTTAAAAAGCTAATTTTAAAAGCACTTTTCTAATAAACAATTATTATAAGAAAAATTCTGAAATAGATAATAGAACTATTTTAAAAAGAATACTTGATAAATTATTTACATAAACTCACTTCTAAGTACTCTATATTGATTTACTGTTCTATATTTTTCATTTTTTAAATGATGTTCTGCTAATGTTCCTTCTAGTAGCATTCCTGCCTTTTGCATTACCCTGCCCGAAGCTTCGTTTTCAACTAAATGTTGAGCAAAAATTTTGTTTAAATGTAAATTTTTAAAACCAAAATCTATAATTGTGTTTACGGCTTCTGTCATAAAACCTTTATTCCAAAACGGAACTGCCACCCAGTATCCTAAAGATGCTTTTTTGTTTTTATGGTCTAAAATTAAACCAATGCCACCAATAAATTCTTGTGTTTCTTTTAAATAAATACCAAAAGTATATTGTGTATTTTCTTTAAATGTTTTGAAAGAATTTTGTATCCACCAAACAGCATCTTTTTCTTTATAAGGAAATGGAATGTTTAAAGTAAATTCTGAAATTTTCTTATCGCCAGCATATTTTGCTATTAAAGGAGCGTCTTCTAGTTTTAGTTTGTCTAAGAAGAGTCGTTTACTTTCTAATTTTGGAAAGCTAATCATCTTTTTTGTTTTAAAAAATACTAAATTGTTTTATTAATTTGAATTTGAAAATAGTGTAAACACTTTAATTATTGTTTACTTTCTGGAAGTAAAATTCCTACAACGGCACCTTTGTCTAAAAATTTTTGTGCTATTGTTTGAATATCTTTTATTGAAAGGGTTTTTATATTTTTTTCATAAGTATTTATTTCATTTATATCTGTACCGTAAAACAAAGCATCTGAAATATTTGAAAGCCAAAAACTAGACAGATAAGAAATGTCAGTTCTATTTAGCAAGGCGGCTTCTTTGGCTTTATTTAAATCTGCTTTTTCTGGCCCATTGCTTATTATTTTTTGTACCTCAGCTTTTGTAAGTGCTATAAGTTTATCTACATTTTCTGGAGCACAGTCTATATGCACTTTTAAACTATATGAGTTATACAATCCATCAAACCGGTTACTAACACTTGGGCTGTAAACATCAGATGCTTCTTCTCTAAGTTTTTCTTTAATTTTTATTTGCAATATTTCTTTTAGTGCATCAAAAGCAAAGTCTTCTTTATTGTTATAGTTGTAATCTCCTCTGTACACCATTTCTATTTTTGCCTTGTCTTCAGTGCCTTTATATATTCGCTTTGTAAAATCGCCAGAAAGTGAGTTCATTTTGCTTTCTACATAGCTTTCTCTTTCTTTGGTTGTAGGCAAATTACCAAGGTATTTTTTTGCTAAATCTAAAAATTTTTGTTCATCAATATTTCCTACAAAAACAAAGTCGAAATCTGCTGCGTTTTCAAATCTTTTTTGGTAAACTTCATAAGCTAAATCGTAGTTTGTGTTTTCATAGTCTTCTTTTGTAGGTTCAAAAGCAAATGCAGATCTTTTTGCTTTGGCATATTGAAATTTGTTAAACTCATTTTTAAAATAAATTTCTGGATCAGATAGTCTATTTTCAATTGATGATATTGATTTTAATTTATAGGCATTAAATGCTTTTTCGTCTTTATTTACTTGTGTGAAGGTTAAATAAATCAACTGAAATAAAGTTTCTAAATCTTTTGGTTTAGAATTGCCTTCCATCATTTCTAAGTAATTAAAAACGCTTGCTGATACTTCGGCAGAATTACTCATTAGTAGTTTATTAAGCTCATTTTTACTAAAACCACCTATGCCAGATTCTCCCATTCCTTGAAGTGCGTAGTAGGTAGCCCAATAGTCTTCTTCATTTAAAAAAGAGCTTCCGCCTTTACTTAAAGCATTAAAATAAACGTGTCCAGATCTTTTGTTTTTGTAATGAACTTTTACGCCATTGTTTAGCGTTATGCTCGTAATTTCTAACTGCTTATTTTTTTCTTCGTTTATAATCTTTCCTGCAGATAAAGTTTTAGAAAACAACTGTTTGCTAGTTATTATATCTTCATAAGGTTCAATACTGTTGTCGTTTTCTATTGTTGAAATTAAGTCTATAATTTCTTTTTCAGTAATCTGTTTATCTCTTCCTTTTGCAATAACTACTCTGTTGTTTTTTCTTAGATATTTGTTTGTTAAATTGTTTACGTCTTCTAGTTGAATTTTTGATAATTCTGAACGATTAAAGTTGTTTAACCAACCTGTAGATGGCATTGCTGAACCATAAAAAAAGTTCTTTTCCATTAGTTTTACAAAATATTCAGATAATTGATAACCTCTATTTGTTTTAAAATTGTCAAAATATAATAAAAGCTTTTCTTTTGCACGTTTAAATTCTGTAGGCGTAAATCCGTGTCTTTTTATACGTTCGTTTTCAGTAATTAAACTTTGTATAGCCTGCTTATAGTTATGGTTTAAAACTTCTGCTTCTATACTATATACTTTTTTGTGTTTTACCCAAGAATTTGTATTTATTGCCTGTCCGGAAACAAATGGAGGATTGTAGCCGTTTTCCATTTCTTTAAATCTATTATTTATCATTATGGAAAAAAGATATTCTTTCAGCTTATTTAATTGTGCCTGTTCTGTATTTTCTTCCTCTTGTATTTCTGGGTTTTTATAAGAAATAGAAACAGTATTTTTACTTGCTTCTTTATCTGAAACTATAGCTACTAAAGTATTTTCATGACTTTCATCGCTGTAGTAAATTCTTTCTTTGGCGTTTTGAGTATTTACAGGTTTATCAAAATGTTTTTTAACTTTTTCTTCAAGTTCATCTGCACTAATATCTCCTACAGCTATTATTGCCATTAAATCTGGTCTGTACCAGTCTTTATAAAACTGTCTTAAAGTTTCTGGTTCAAAATTTTCAATTATTTCCTTTTTTCCTATCGGTAATCTTTCAGTATATCTTGAATTATAAAGAAGTTTATCTAAATATTGTGCTCGCATTCTATTTTCTGCGCCAAGACCAGTTCTATATTCTTCTATTACTACACCTCTTTCTTTATTTATTTCTTCATCAGAAAGGGTTACATCAAAAGCCCAGTCTTCAAGTATTTGAAAACCTTGTTCCACTTCAGCTTTTTTGTCTGTTGGTATTGTTATTCTAAAAACGGTTTTATCAGGAAATGTAACTGCATTTAGGTGCGCACCAAATTCTACTCCTATACTTTGTAAATAACTTATGAGTTCATTTTTTTCAAAATTTTTAGTTCCATTAAAGCACATATGTTCCATAAAATGCGCCAGACCTTGCTGATTTTCTTCTTCTACTATTGAACCAACTTTTAGTATTAAACGAAGTTCAAGTTTATTACTTGGAAAGCGGTTTTGCTTTATATAATATTTTAAACCATTAGAAAAAGTTCCTGTTTTGATGTTGATGTCGTCTGGAATTTTGCTAGAAGAGTTTTCGACTTGAGCAAAAACACAAAAACTAGTACTTAGTATAAATAAGAAAGATAATATTTTTTTCATAGATTTTTAACGGTATTTTGTTTAAATTATTTTATCATTTTAAAATAAAAGCTAATATAGTTATTAAAATTCATTTTTTAGAACTAAGCTTGTAAA
This sequence comes from uncultured Bacteroidota bacterium, assembly GCA_937139485.1. Classification (GTDB taxonomy): domain Bacteria; phylum Bacteroidota; class Bacteroidia; order Chitinophagales; family UBA8649; genus CAKZQD01. Next base: position 12,439 of record CAKZQD010000180.1, read on the forward strand.
TCTGGAATTAGATTCCTTGATTGCAAGATTAATTTAGATCTAGCTTCAAAAAATCTTCTAAATTATAGACCAAAACATCATTTTTATAAGCATAAGTTTGCTTTACTGGCGCAATTATGAATGCTTTTGTAGCTTTTATGTCTTCAATAGCAGTCCAGAAACCTCTATTAAGTTTTGGTGTAATGCTTGCTTTTATTTCTATGGCTATCACTTTTAATCCTTTTACTAAAACCAGATCTATTTCTGTACCGTCTGATGTTCGGTAGAAAAAATGTTCCCATTTGTCGAATTTGTTTATGATATTTTCTATTACCAAAGCTTCATAAGATGAGCCAAAAATTGGGTTTGTATATAAATCATTATAGTTTTCTATTTTTAATAATGCGTGCAAAATACCTGTATCTTTTATATAAATTTTAGGAGATTTTATCAAGCGTTTTTTTACATTGATATAATATGGCTCTAAAAGTTTTACCATAAAAGTGTGATGCAAAATATCTATATATTTCTTTATGGTTTTGGCATCTACATCCAAAGATTTTGAAAGTGTGGCATAAGTCAATATTTGTCCATTGATATGAGCTAACATAATCCAAAGTCTATGAATCATTTTTGAAGGAATTTCGTAGCCAAACATTTGTAAATCTCTTTCTAAAAATGTAGTAATAAAGTTGGTTCTCCATTCGTAAGAAATTTCATTATCGGCTACTAAAATACTTTTAGGAAAACCACCATTCAAATGGTAGTTTTTGAAATCTACTTTGGGACTTAACTCATTTAACTGAAAAGAGTGTAAAGTATAATAAAAAATTCTACCTGCTAAAGACTCTGCTGTTTGTCTCAACAATTCTGGCGAAGAAGAACCTAAAACCAAAAAACGTGCATCTTTGTTTTCATCTACAAAACTTCTGAGTGTTTTATAAATATTTGGTTTTAGTTGAATTTCATCTATACAAATCAAGGAAACATTTTTATTTATTTCAAAGTAGGTTTCTGCTTCTTTGAGCTTTTCAAAGTCTGAAAGCTTTTCTAAATCTAAATAAATAGCGTCTTTATATTCTTTCAAAATTTGCTTAGCGAGTGTTGTTTTACCTACTTGCCTAGCACCCAAAATTGCAGTAACTTGGCTGTATTTTATACTTCTTTTGATTGATTTTGTAATATTTCTTTCTAAAAACATAGTACAAATATACAAATAACCCTGTAAATCGGGAAATTGATTCCTGAATTGCAGGGTTAAATCTGAATAGTGTTTTTTAAAACTGCCTTTCATCAAGATAAAAAGGAACATCTTCCCTTATACTTCTATAAAGTTTTTTATAATTTTCTTTATACCTCAATTCTAAATAACTAAAACCTGTTTCTTTAAAAGCGAATTGATCTCTTATTTTATAAACTCCATTTTTTATTGCTAAATACAATTCTAAATATTCTTGAAAAGTAGTTTCTCCGCTGTAATGTAATCTGATGAGGTTTTTATTTGAATAATCAGAATAAATTAGACTATCTAAAGAAGTTAAAGTGAAATTTGAATGTTTGTAATGTATAAAACCATTTTCGTATTTAATATTTACTATAGAAGAATCAGCAAATTTATTTTCAAAATCAAAAGGCGGTGGTGGAGGCGGTTTTAAAGAAGATGTATCTTCATAAAAACCGTAAGGCGGAAAACCTAAAGTAAGATATTGAGCATTTGCTTGACATTTTGTTAAAGTAGAATAAAAGGCAATGTTTACTCTCAACTTATCCGCTTTCATCATTTCAAGTTTTATTTCGTTGAAATCTTTCATTGAAGTGTATTTGTCTATATAAAGATATATTGGTTTGGGTATTCTATGTAATCCGTAATCTTTTAAATAATGACTAAAATTAGTTTTAGTTAAAGGTTTATTTGTAAAATTCAATCTTAAATCTCCCTTTGAAGTATAATAAATATGTTCGAATGATTCAATATAGCTTTTTTCTTTCAAGTCTAAATTAGGTAGAGCTAATTCCCTACTATTTATACCATTATTCCTATAATTTAGCATAGCTGCGTCATCATAAGGTCTTAAAAGAATATATAGAAACGAGAGAAAAACAAAAAAACTGAAAAGTGCTATAATTTTTAATATGTTGATTTTAAAAACTTTTCTAAGACCAATAAACAAATCTAAAAATAAAACAAAGCCAAGAAGAATTAATAAGTATTTATAATTTTCAAACAAATACGCTCTCTCACAGCTTATTCGATCAAGCATTGATGGAGTCAGTTCATCAACTAAAAACGTTACTGGCTCATTGTTATATTCGGTTGAGTAGTTTAGTTGATGAAAAAAAATAACAGAAAAAATAAGATCCAGT
>CAKZQD010000181.1 GCA_937139485.1 uncultured Bacteroidota bacterium
GTAATTATATCATATTAAAACCTTGTGTACCCGAAAATGTAAATGAAGCTGTTCCATTAATTTATGCTTCAGGTCCAGATGCTTTTGAATATGTATTTAAAAATGATGAAGTTTCTGCTCAAGATTTTTTAAAATTTGCTTTTGTAAAACCTGGAGGAGAATTTAGTTTTGACAATCATTATGCTTTATAGGATTACCCATAAAAGCCACATGAACTTAGTGTAACTGGTTTTGGCTTAGAGTTTATCATTCTTTTTAAAGTAAATAGTGGCATATTCTCAATAAAAGACCTTCGGTTAAATCTAAAGAAAAATTCATTCAGATATTTTTGTAAGTGTTTTTTAGAAATTTTATGATGTATTCCTCTTATCCAATTTTTAATATTCATTATTAGTATATGAAGTTCTGGGAAATTTTTTCCGCCATCTGATAATATTTGCTCAATATTATATTCACTTTTAAGTGGATTATATCCTGTCCATTTATCGGTAACTATTTTGGCATCTTTCGATATATGTTTATCAAAAATTTTCTTTAATTCTTCTTGAGAAAAATTTTCTATTGGTAGTGCATATGCTCTACCAATTTTATTTTTTTTCTTAGTTTTATTTTCAATTATTTCTACTGCTAAACATATTTTCAACTTGTCCGATTTACTGCTACGTCCTTGACAACCAGCATCTTTACCACCATACATAAATTCATCAACATGCACCAAACCTGTTAATGGATTTTTCTGACTACTTTCCATTGATTCTTGTACTTTTCTTTTAAAATTGTAGGCAGTTTTAGGATTAATATCATATTCTCTGCATAATTCTATTGTGCTTATTCCTTTCTTATTTACACAAATTCTATACATCATTTCAAAGGCAGTTGTTAATTTAATTTTCATTGAATGAAACAATGTATTTGAAGTTGGGCTTTCATTATATCCACAATCTTTACAACGAATATCGTATGTATTGTAACCCTTTATTTTTTTAGTACTTTTACATTTTGTACAAGAAAATTTGTCTCCAAACTTTACTTCCATTAAGTACTTCTTACATTTTTCTTGTGTATTAAATCGTTCTCTAAACTCAATAATTGAGCATCTTTTTACCTGCATAATCTATTTTTTATGCAAAGTTATTTAGGTAAAACGCACTACACATGCGTTTATGTGGAGATTATGGGTAATCCTATTATTTTATCTCTATTTTATATTTAGAAGTGGCTTCCAAAACGGAGGCGATTTCTAAATTTTAGACATACAATACATTTAATTCAAACACGTTATTAAACCCTATGAAATATTTATTGTTTATTACATTTATCCTTATTCAATCAATGTCATATTCTCAAAAATTTACTTTAAGTGGCTTTGCTAGAGATGCTAGCTCAGGAGAAGAACTTTTAGGAGTCAGCATTTATGAAAATGAAACTTTTAAAGGAACTACTTCAAATGCTTATGGCTTTTATAGTATTACACTTCCTAATGGAACTTACAATTTTGTTTTTTCTTACATCGGTTTCAAAACCATTACAAAACAAATTGTACTAGATAAAAACATAGATTTCAATCTCGATTTTCAAAAAGATATTAATATTGGCGAAGTTGTAGTTGAAGCTTCCAAAACGGAAAAAATTCACGAATCTTCCAAAACAAGTACGATATCTATTCCTATAGAGCAGATAAAAGCACTTCCAAACATAGGTGGAGAAGTAGACATTTTAAAAGCCATACAACTTTTACCTGGTGTACAATCTGGTTCTGAAGGTTCTTCAGGTTTATATGTAAGAGGTGGCGGTCCAGATCAAAATTTAATTCTTCTAGACGGTGTGCCAGTCTACAACGCTTCTCACCTTTTTGGATTTATTTCTGTTTTTAATGCAGACGCTATAAGTAGTGTAGATTTAATAAAAGGTGGTTTTCCTGCTCGCTATGGCGGAAGACTTTCTTCTGTAGTAGATATAAAAATGAAAGAAGGAAACAATAAAAAATTTCACGGAAATTTCAATATTGGTTTGCTTTCTGCCAAACTTTCTCTAGAAGGACCAATAGTAAAAGATAAAACATCATTTATGGTTTCTGCCAGAAGAACTTACCTAGATCTTTTTATGAGACCTATTTCTGCCGCAATAATAAAAGGTCAAGGCGGCGATGGCAGCAGTGGCTTTCAATTTACAGATTTCAATGCAAAAGTAAATCATCGTATTTCAGATAAAAGTAGAGTATTTTTAAGTTTCTACTACGGAGACGATGCTTTTGATGCTACTTTTAAAGATGACCAAGATTTTGAAGACACTAACTATAAAAGCGAACAAAAATCGAAATTAAATGACGGAAATATTACCCCAGCTTTTAGATGCAATCATCAATTTAGTCCAAAATTATTTTTAAACACTTCGGTAACTTATAGTCAGTACAAATTCAATATAGCACAGCAGTTTTCTGACCAAGCTACAAATGCCACAGACACGACTCAAAACTATGATGAAAATTTCGATTACAAATATTCTTCCTCTATTCAAGATTGGGCTTTAAAATACGACTTTGATTATCTACCACATCCAAATCATTATGTAAAATTTGGTGTAAATGGAATATATCATACTTTCAAACCAGGTGTTACCGCAATAAAGCAAGCCTCAAACGAGAGCAGTATTGACACCACTATAAGTGATGGAAATATAAATTCTGGAGAAATTTCTGCTTATATAGAAGATGATTTAAAACTAGGCTCTAGAATAAAGGTAAATATTGGTGCGCACGCTTCTATTTACTATGTAGGAACCAAAAAATATTGGTCGGTTCAGCCTAGGTTTTCTGCCAACTAT
>CAKZQD010000182.1 GCA_937139485.1 uncultured Bacteroidota bacterium
AACTAAGCGAACACTTAGGAAGCATAAAAGATGCAATAGAAGAAAAGTAGTTCTTAGTCCTGTGGTTTGTATCCTTGCCAACTACGAAAAAGGCTGTTAATTTTGCTGGTAGGCAAGGATGCCAACCAGAGGAAAAAAACAACAAAGCAAAACACCTTGGAAACAACCAAAGTCAGGTTTTGATGCAGCAGCTAAACAAACTAAGCGAACACTTAGGAAGCATAAAAGATGCAATAGAAGAAAAGTAGTTCTTAGTCCTGTGGTTTGTATCCTTGTCAACTACGAAAAAGGCTTTTAATTTTGCTGGTAGGCAAGGATGCCAACCAGAGGAGAAAAGCTAGGCACGCTTTGCAAAAGCGCGCCAGAAGGTTCACACATTCACACATTCACTCATTAATTCATTCACACATTCTCTCATTAATTCATTCATACATTCACTCATTAATTCATTCTACCATTACAAAACCTTCAATTTTGCAAACTTCAACACCAACTTCTTTTCTCCAACTTGCTCAAAACTTATTACTGCCATTGCATTTGGTGTTCCTTGTTGAGTAATTTCTTTTATTACACCGTTTCCAAAACGCTGATGCTGAACATGTGCGCCTTGTTTTATTGCAGACACAGCACTTGGAACAAAATTAGGATCCTCAGTAACACTCTTAGTTTGTATAGTTTGTTTTCTTCTAATAAGTGGTTTTTGTTGGTTTTTTTCAATATTTAAACCAGATTTTCGCTGAATATTGTTTGGTGTGCTCGTATTTACAGCTGGCGGTTTTGCAATATTGTTTTGTTGACTTCGGTATTCAATTACTTCCTTAGGAATTTCTTTTAAAAATCTACTAGGTTCGCTAAACTGTAGATTTCCAAACTTATAGCGGGTATTTGCAAAAGATAAAAATAAATGTTTTTCTGCACGTGTTACAGCAACATAAAACATACGCCTTTCTTCTTCCAAATCTTCTCTAGAGTATAAAGACATTGCACTTGGAAACAAATTTTCTTCCATTCCTACTATAAAAACAACAGGAAACTCCAAACCTTTAGAACCGTGAATAGTCATCATTTGCACTCTTGGTGTGTCATCTTTATCATCGTCTGCACTGGTGAGTAATGTAATGTTTTGAAGGTAAGTTCCTAGACCTTTATCATTTGCAAATTCTTCGCCTTCTATTACTTCGTCATCTTCTACAAACTCTTTTATACCATTTAAAAGTTCTTGAATGTTTTCATATCTGCTTACGCCTTCTACCGTTTTATCGTTATAAAGTTCTGAAAGTACTTTTGTTGTTTTTGCTACGTGAATAGCAACATCATAAGCATTTTTTTCTTTCAGCATGGTTTTAAAACTGTTTATCATAGTTACAAAGTCTTCAATAACCGTTGTAACACGCGAAGCCAAACCAAGTTCTTTGATGTTTTCGAGTACTTGCCACATCGTTTTTTCCTGCTCAGATGCTTGAATTGTAATTTTTGCAAGCGTAGTATTTCCAATTCCTCTTTTTGGGTAATTGATAATTCTTCGCAAAGATTCTTCTTCTTGCGGATTAACCAAAATACGCAGATAAGCAATCAAATCTTTAATTTCTTTCCTTTGGTAAAAAGACAAGCCGCCATAAATTTTATAAGGAATATTTCTTCTTCGCAAGGCTTCCTCCATTGCTCTTGACTGTGCATTGGTTCTGTACAAAATAGCAAAATCATTATTTTGAATATGCTCTTGCATTTTGAGTTCAAAAATTAAATCTGCAACTTTTTTCCCTTCTTCGTTATCGCTTACGGTTTTAAAAACTTGAATTGGTTTTCCTGCTTCTTGGCTAGTCCAAATTTCTTTTTCAAATTGGTTTGAATTGTTTTTTATTAGTTCGTTTGCGGCTTTTACTATATTGTTAGAACTTCTATAGTTTTGCTCCAGTTTTACGGTATGCATTTCTGGATAGTCTTTCTGAAAATTTAAAATATTAGTAATTGTTGCACCTCTAAAAGCATATATACTTTGTGCATCGTCACCTACTACAGTTATTTGATGGTGAATATCAGAAAGTAGTTTTAATATTTCGTATTGTGCCGTGTTTGTATCTTGAAACTCGTCTACCAATACGTGCTTAAATCTGTTTTGATATTTATACAAAGCATCTGGAAATAGCTTTAATAATCTATAAAAATGCAATAATAAATCGTCAAAATCCATTGCTCCGTTTTCAAAACACTTTTTGGCATATAAAGTATAAATTAAACTCAACTTTGGCTTGCCAGTAGAAGCATCTTCGCCAATCATATCTTGATTTTGGGCATATTGTTGCGAAGTTATTAGTGCATTTTTTGCTGAAGAAATTCTATTGTAAACATGATTTACTTTATAAATTTTATCGTTTAAACCTTGTGCTTTTATAATGTTTTTAATGACACTTTTGGCATCTACAGTATCATAAATGGTAAAATTTGAAGGGAAACCAAGCCTTGGTGCTTCAACTCGAAGTATTCTTGCAAAAACAGAGTGAAACGTTCCCATAAATAAATTTCTCGCTTCGCTACCTACAATTTTAGAAATTCTTTCACGCATTTCTTTGGCTGCTTTATTGGTAAAAGTTAGCGATAAAATAGAAAACGGATCTAAGCCTTGCTCTATTAAATAAGCAATACGGTAGGTTAAAACTCTAGTTTTTCCAGAGCCAGGGCCAGCTATTATAAGTACAGGGCCATTGGTATATTGTACGGCTTCGAGTTGCGGTGGGTTTAGTTCTTCAAGATAATTCATAGTAAAGCAAAAATAAAGCTTATAAGCCAATTTAAAAATGAAAGGGGAATAAATAGTTTTGAACAATTTTAATTGATTTATTCCCTATCTTTGCCAGTAATGAAGAATATTAGAAATTTTTGCATTATTGCACATATAGATCACGGTAAAAGTACATTGGCAGATAGATTGTTGAGTACTACTGGTACAGTTTCTCAAAGAGAAGAGCAAGATCAGATTTTAGACGATATGGATATCGAAAGAGAAAGAGGAATTACCATAAAAAGTCACGCCATTCAAATGCAATACAAGCATACAGACAATGTAGACTATATTTTAAATTTAATAGATACTCCTGGACACGTAGATTTTTCTTACGAAGTTTCACGTTCTATTGCTGCTTGTGAAGGTGTTTTACTTATTGTAGATGCATCGCAGGGAATTCAGGCACAGACCATTTCTAACTTATATTTGGCACTAGAAAATGATTTAGAAATTATTCCAGTATTGAATAAAATAGATATGCCAGGCGCAATGATAGAAGAAGTTGCAGACCAAATTATAGACTTAATAGGTTGTGAAAGAGAAGAAATACTTGAAGCAAGCGGAAAAACTGGGCAAGGAGTAGAAAAAATATTAGAAGCAGTTGTTGAGCGTATTCCTGCTCCTAAAGGAGATAAAGATGCGCCGCTTCAAGCTATGATTTTTGATTCAGTTTTTAATTCTTACAGAGGCGTAATTGCTTACTTTAGAATTTTTAATGGAACTTTAAAGAAAAAAGATAAAGTAAAGTTTTTTAATACAGGACAAAATTATTTTGCTGACGAAATAGGTGTTTTAGAATTAAATCCTCTTGAGAAAAAAGAACTTTCTGTTGGTGATGTTGGTTATATAATTACTGGCGTAAAAGAATCTAAAGAAATAAAAGTAGGAGATACTATAACACTTCAAGAAAACCCTTGTGAAGAAGCTATAAAAGGGTTTGAAGATGTAAAGCCAATGGTTTTTGCTGGTATTTACCCAATAGATTCTGACGATTATGAAGATTTAAGAGATTCTATAGAAAAGCTACAATTAAATGATGCTTCTTTGGTTTTTGAACCAGAAACTTCTATTGCGCTTGGTTTTGGTTTTCGTTGTGGATTTTTGGGAATGTTGCATTTAGAAATTATTCAAGAAAGATTAGAGCGTGAATACGATTTGGGAATCATAATTACTACACCACAGGTAACTTACGATTGTTTTACCACCAAAGGCGAAAAAGTAGTTATTCATAACCCTTCAGATTTGCCAGATCCATCTACTATAGATAGAATAGAAGAGCCATACATTAAAGCACAAGTAATTACTAAACCAGAATTTATAGGATCTATTATGAATTTGTGTATGGAAAAAAGAGGTGTTTTAACAAACCAAGTTTATTTATCTACAAGCCGAGTAGAAATTACATTTGAAATGCCGATGGCAGAAATTGTATTTGATTTTTATGATAAATTGAAGTCTATTTCTAAAGGATATGCTTCTTTTGATTATTATATGACCGATTTCAAAGCAGGAAATTTGGTTCGTATGGATATAAAATTGAATGGCGACAATGTAGATGCATTTTCTACTATGATACACAGAGATAAAGCCTACAATTTTGGTTCTAAGTTGTGTAAAAAACTGAGAGAATTAATTCCGAAACAACAATTCGTAATTGCTATACAAGCAGCTATAGGAATGAAAATTATAGCAAGAGAAACCATTTCTGCAATGCGTAAAGATGTTACTGCAAAATGTTATGGTGGAGATATTTCTAGAAAACGTAAACTACTAGAAAAGCAGAAAAAAGGTAAAAAGAAAATGCGTCAGTTTGGAAAAGTAGAAGTTCCTCAAAAAGCATTTTTGGCTGTTTTGAAATTGGATGATTAGTAAGCTCTTTTCATTTTACCAAACATTGTTACTTGATATTTTGTATATAAAATAATTAAAACAGAAATAAAAATGCAGAATTTTACTTTAAAAAATGCACCATTGCAAAAAGGAAAACTTGCCATAGTAACAGGAGCAAATGATGGCGTAGGCTTTGAAACTTCGCTTGGTTTACTAAGCAAAGAAGCAAAGCTAATAATGGCTTGTAGAAATCCAGAGAAAGCAAACAATGCAATAATAAAGCTAAAAAAAGCATTTCCGAAAGCTGAAATTGAGTTTATACAACTAGACTTGAGCAAACTGAGTAGTGTAAAATCTTTTGTAAAAGAATTTAAACAAAAATTTAATAAGCTCGATATTTTAATAAATAATGCGGGTATAATGGTTCCTCCTTTTTCTAAAACAGAAGATGGTTTTGAGAGCCAAATGGCTGTAAATTATTTTGCTCATTTTTTGCTTACAGGTCTTTTAATGAATGAACTAGAAGCCGCAGATAAAGCAAGAGTAATTTCTTTAAGTAGCATAGCGCACAAAAGAGGTAAAATAGATTTTGACAATTTAAATGCAGAAAAAAACTATAATAAATCTGCAGTTTACAGCCAAAGCAAGTTAGCCTGTTTAATATTTGCTTACGAGCTAGACAGAAAATTAAGAAATGCAAAAAGTAGCGTAATTTCATTAGCAGCACATCCAGGAGTATCGGCAACAAATTTGTTTGAAAACATGCCAAAGTTGGCAACAAAAATTGTTATGACATTATCTAAACCATTATTAAATTCTCCAAAAGCTGCAGCATTGCCCTCATTAATGGCAGCTTTAGATTCTGAAGTAGAAAGTGGAGATTATTATGGGCCTTCTGGCTTTATGGAAATGAGCGGCAAAGCAGCAAAAGCCAATTCTAAACCACAATCTCATAATTTAGAAACAGCAAAAAAACTCTGGGAAGTATCAGAAAAATTAGTGGGTTTTAAGTTTGAGTTTTAGACTGGTTTTATTGTTTATAAACAACTTGGATTATTCATAAAAACATCTTAGGAAAAAAATAGTTAGTCGTCATTCCTGCGCAGGCAGGAATCTCAAAGCTTCTAGTCTTGTGCCTACGCAGGAATGAGCTAAAAGAGCTAATTCAATAAACAATTTTGGTTTACATTTTGGTTTTCAAAATTTATTGTAAATTTGTAACCAATGTATAAGGTTGTGTAATATGGTTACAAAAGATTATTATTCGTTAAATGAAGTGTCTCAAATTTTAGGAAAGAGCAAAGAAACATTAAGACGTTGGGATAGAGAAGGTAAGTTTACTGCTGTTAGAGAAATTTTAATATAAACTCTGAAACTCAAAAAAAAAACTACAATTGGTGATTCTCAAAGCCTTACTATTCAACAATATCATAAAGTTCTCTAGCTTCTTTTCTGTAACAACTATTAAAATGCCACCATTCTGTTTGAATATTGAAAAAACCAGCTTGATACATTACTTTTCTGAGTAATTTTCTGTTTTCGATTTGTTGTTTAGTAAGTAATCCTGCTTTTAAATTTTGCATTTCTAATGTTGGGTATGCTAATTCGCCAATATAGTCAAAAGCTGTACCCATATCTAATGCTTCACCTGTTAAAGAGGCTAAAGTAAGGTCTACCGCAGCACCAAAATTGTGTAGAGAACCATTTTTTGGATTTGAAACAAATTTTATTTTTTCACTTATTGGCATATCTAAAGCGTTCCACATTTTTTGTTGAATATGTCTAGGTCTTACTGCGTCATAAATTAATAAACTTAACTCTGGATTTATTTCTTTAAGAAATTGTTGTGCTTTTACTACTTTTTCTGCTACATTTTTTTGAAGATATGCTTTGTTAAAATTTCCATACATATCTTCTTGCATAAAATTGTCGGTAGTGCTGTATTTTATATCTATTAAAATGCTTGAGTCTAAATCTTGCACATTTACAAGTCCTTTTTCTATGAGATTTAACTCTAGTTTAGAAATGAGTGGTTTTTTTTCTATTGGTTTTTTTGATGGTTCAAAAAATAAGCTGTCTAATCTTGGTTTTACATTTTTAACTTCTTCTGTTTTTGGCTTAAATTGCTTGCAAGAAAATACAAATAAAAAAAAGTATATGAATATATAAAAGCGCATCAGTAAAATGCTTAGTATTTTAAAAGTTGAATGCCTTTTGCTTTGGCGAAGTATTTTTTGAGCAATTTTTGAATTTGCATATTGTTTCGTTGAAACCTTATACAATCTCTTAAAGATTGAATACTTTGATCTCCAAATTCCATATCTATTTCTCCAAAACCTTTATAGACAAAATCTTCTATCCAAACTACATAAGCCTTTTTTTCGTAAGAAACTTCTCTCACCATAAAAAAATTGCGTGCAGGATATAAATCGGTCAATAAATAACGTTCTATTTTTTCTTTATATTCTGCATCAAAGATCTTTTTATCGCCATTAAATGCTGGTGCTGTAAGTGCTTTTAGCTTTAATATTTTTCTTAAAAATCGTTTTGCAGATGCTCCGTTTGTAAAACGCCATATTGCTTTATCGTTTCCAAAATCGTGATTGTTTTCTATATAAAACGGACTGTTTAATAAGTCTTCTTCTTTCAGAAAAATACCGACAGGCAAATCTTTATATGTGCTACTTTTATTAAAAGCAGGTTTGTGCTTTATCATTTCAGAAATGGCGTAAAGCTGCGCTATTAAAAAGCTATTTCTTACTTCAAAATCTATAGAAAACATGTTTTCGAACAAACCGTGATAGGAATTTAACTTTACTTCGTGAATTAAAAACTTGGTAACTGTTGAAAATATATTTTTGGAATGACCAATATACAAAACCTTACCAGCTTTATCTAAAAAACGAAAAACACCTGGATCTTCGGGTAATTCTTCTATAATATCGTTGGTAATTTCACCTTTGAATTCTATTTGTTGTGTTTTGTGGGCAGTTTGTTCTAAAACATTTTCTTCGCCAACGGTATTTATTAAATGATGCAATAAATGTGCTGTAGCTTCTGCATCGCCAAGTGCTCGGTGTCGGTTTTCTAAAATAATTCCAAGGCTATCCGAAAGTTTTCCTAAACTATAGGAGTTCTCGTTTTTTAATATTTTACGTGAAAGTTGAACCGTACAAAGGTTATTTCTTTTAAAAACTTTATCGGCATTTCTGTATTCTCTTTTTATAATTGAATAATCGAAACCAATATTGTGTGCCACAAAAATAGTGTCTTTAGTAAATTCATCTATTTTTTCTATAATAGATTCAAAATCTGGAGCATTGGCAACCATAGCGTCTGTAATACCAGTAAGTTGTACTACAAACTTATCTATTTTTCTATGCGGATTTACTAAAGTTGAAAAAGTTTCAATAATTTTTTTACCATCTGTTTTTACAATAGCAATTTCTGTAACTCTATTGCTAGACGATTTGCCACCAGTGGTTTCGATATCTACTACACTATACACAACTGTAAATGTAGTTTATTTCGAACAAATAAAATATTTTTTTTGATTATTGTAAAATTTGAAATGAAAAAAAACTTAGTCTCTCGAAAGAAATATTCTAAGAATATACCAAAACAAAAGCATTAAAGATGCAAACAAGCCAAGTGCTGCAGCTACATACTGATCGGTAGAATATCTGTGAACTAAGTTTGATGTTTGATACAAAATAGTACCACCAGCTAAAACTACCATACCTACAGAAAACCAAAGACCCAAATCGAAACCGAATAATAAACCTGCAGCAATAAGTCCTAAAGCTATAAAACCACCAACCATAAGACCAGTTTTCATAAAAGAGAAGTCTTTACCAGTAAAAAATACAACAGAGCTTAAACCAGCAAACAATGATAAGGTTACAATTGCCGCTTGCATAATTAAGTTTTCGCCACCAGAAGCATTTAATGCTATATTTATTAAAGGTATAAAAATAAATGCCTCTGCTACTATATAAATACCAAAGCCTAGGTATTGTTTATTTTTTTCGTGACTATTTATGGCCATTTTTTCTGCAAAAGTAGTTGCAAGCATAAAACCACCAAGCATTAAAAACCACATTTTACCTTGTGTTAAAGACAATGCAAAATCTCTAATAACTGGTGTGTTTAAAAACAAAGTTATTACCAAAATAAAGAATAAAACACCTCCTGCTACATGTGCGTATGTTTTTTTATAAAAATCTGCTCTTTCTATTGCCGATACTCTGTCTAATTCTAAATAGTTTTCCATTATGTTTCTTTTAATTTTAATCAAAACTAAGGAATTTTTTTCAAGTAAAAAATTTTGTAAAGTTTAATTTATATCTGCAAGATAATAATTGATAAGTGAAAATAAAATTTGTTTATTTGAATAAGTATTTAGATATTTGCCTAAATAACTAAATGAAATGAAAGCTGTTTTTAAAGCATTGAATGATGAAACAAGAAGAAAAATATTGGATTATTTAAAAGAAAAAGACTTAACTGCTGGAGAAATTGCTGATTTTTTCAATATTTCAAAACCGAGTATTTCTCATCATTTAGATTTATTAAAAAGAGCAGACTTAGTTAGTTCTATTAAAAAAGGACAATATGTTTATTACGCTATAAACACAACTGTACTAGAAGATGTAATGGCATGGCTAGTTAGTTTAAATCAAAAAAAATAAAATTATGAAAACGAATATTAAACAAGAAATCTTACTTTTTTTTATTGCTATTTTACCATTTATATTTCTTTTTATTGTTTGGAATAAACTTCCTCAAGAAGTAGCCATTCATTATAATTTTGAGGGCGAAGCAGATAGATTTTCAAGTAAAAATAGTTTTATTTTATTGTCTGGAATGGGTTTGTTTGTCTATTTTATGCTTTTAATAGTTCCTGCTATAGATCCAAAAAAGCAAATAGAAAAAATGGGAAATAAATTTTTTATGGTAAAATTTATTACTTTGTTTTTAGTTTCTGGAATAATGTGTTTTATTATTTATAAAACCGTAAATACCGATGTTCCTATACAGTTTATGATGGTAATTTTAGGTTTGTTTTTTGCTGCTTTGGGCAATTATTTTCAAACTATAAAACCTAATTATTTTTTGGGAATTAGAACACCATGGACTCTTCACAGCGATGAAGTTTGGCTTAAAACACATAGAAAAAGTGGTAAAATTTGGATTGCAGGAGGTTTGTTAATGGCTTTGTCTTACTTTATTTTTCCATTACAAAGTTCTTCAATAATAATGATAAGTATTACTATAATTTTAGCTATTGCACCTATAATTTTATCTTATTTATTTTATAAAAAAGAAACATTGGCAAACTAATTTTATACATCAAACAATTACATATATTTGTAAAAGTGTTTAGTATAAAAGAAATAAAAAAAATATTGAAATCTAATGTCATTTTGCAAAACAATGCAATGCCAATAGATGAATTACTTACTGATAGTAGAAAACTCTCGGTTCCTAAAAATGCTTTGTTTTTTGCAATATCTGGTCAAAGATTAGATGGACACAATTATATAGCAGATTTATACAAAAAAGGCGTAAGAAATTTTATTGTAGAAAAAGAATTTGACAATAAGTTTGAAGATGCAAACATTATTCAAGTAAAAAATGCCGTAGAAGCATTACAAAAAATAGTTCAAGTACATAGAGAAAAATTTAACTATCCAGTTATTGGCGTTACAGGTTCCAATGGTAAAACTATTGTAAAAGAATGGCTTCACCAATGTTTACACAAAGATTTTGATGTAGTAAGAAGCCCAAAATCTTACAATTCGCAAATAGGCGTGCCACTTTCGGTTTGGAATATGAATGCAAAAAATAATCTTGCCATTTTTGAAGCAGGAATTTCTGAACCAGACGAAATGGATAATTTACAGAAAATTATTCAACCTACAATTGGCGTTTTTACAAATATAGGCTCTGCTCACGGACAAAATTTTATAAACGACAGCCATAAAGTAAAAGAAAAACTAAAGCTATTTAGAAAAGCAAAACTTATTATTTATTGCAAAGACCATACAGCAGTAAACCAAAGTATTACAGATTTTTGGTCGCATACTATAAATGACGAAACAGATAAACCAGCGTTTTTTTCTTGGTCAGAAAATGTATTTGCAGATTTAAAAATTACGAAGAAAAAAGTAAAATATAATATTACAAAGTTGACTTGTGTTTTTAAAGAACAAGAAATAAAGTTTGAAGTGCCTTTTAAAGATAAATCTTCGATAGAAAATGCAATGCATTGTATTTGTTTGATGCTTTATTTAGAATATACAGCAAAACAAATAAATAAAAAGCTAAAAATTTTAAAACGTATAGAAATGCGTTTAGAACAGCGAAAAGGTTTAAATAATTGTATAATAATTAACGATACTTACAATTCTGATTTAGAAAGTTTGAGAATAGCACTTGAGTTTTTGGCACAGCAACAGCAAACAGACAAACGAACAGTAATTTTATCGGATATTTTACAAAGTGGAATTATTGGAGTAGATTTATACGGAGCCGTAGTTAAGCTACTTCAAGAGGCAAAAGTGACTAAATTTATAGGAATTGGTAAAGAAATTTTTCACCATAAATATTTATTTGAAAAACTAGAAGCACTTAGCCAAACTACTTTTTATGCTTCTACAGAAGCTTTTTTAGAAAAAGAAATAGATAACAATTTTAGTTCAGAAGCAGTATTGCTTAAAGGCGCAAGAAGTTTTCATTTTGAAAGAATCAATGATTTTTTAGAAGAAAAAGCGCACGCTACAGTTTTTGAAATTAACTTAAATGCAATAGTTCATAATTTACAGTTTTTTAATTCAAAGCTAAAACCAAAAACCAAAATAATGGCAATGGTAAAGGCTTTTGCCTATGGTGCGGGTTCTTATGAAATTGCTAAATTGCTTGAGTTTCATAGAGTAGATTATTTAGGCGTAGCTTATGCAGACGAAGGCATTGCGCTACGAAAAGCAGGAATAAAATTGCCTATAATGGTTTTAAACCCAGAGAAGCGAAGTTTTGAAGCAATGATAAAACATAAACTAGAACCAGAAATTTATAGTTTAGATTTATTAAAAGCCTTTGCCGAAAAGCTAAGTTTTATCAAAACAGAAGAGCCATTTCCTATACATATAAATATAGATACAGGAATGAAACGCCTAGGTTTTGATGCTGAAGAAATAGAAAAGCTTGGACAAATACTCGATGGCAATAAATTTTTGAAAGTGGCATCTATTTTTTCTCATTTGGCAGCAAGTGATGAAAAAAAATGGGATAAATTTACAGAACAACAAATTACTAAATTTGAAAAACATAGTCAAGAATTAGTAAAATTGTTGGGCTATAAACCGATTCTTCATTTATGTAATTCTAGTGGTATTTTGCGTTTCGAAAATGCTCATTTTAACATGGTTAGGCTTGGTTTGGGCATGTATGGAATTAATAGCGAGTATCAAAAATACTTAGAGCCTGTTGGAGTTTTAAAAAGTCATATTTCACAAATACGAAAGGTAAAAAAAGGAGAAACTGTTGGTTATGGCAGAATTGGGGAAGTAGAAAAAGATAGTAAAATTGCTATTATAGCAATAGGCTATTCAGACGGATTAAATCGAAATTTAAGTAATGGAAAAGGAAATGTTTTTATAAAAGGAAAGAAAGCTCCAATTATAGGTTTGGTATGTATGGATATGTGTATGATAGATGTATCAGCAATAGAAAATGTAGCAGTTGGCGATGAAGTAGAAATTTTTGGAAACAATATTCCTGTAGCAGAAGTTGCCGAGCAAACAAGTAGTATTACTTATGAAGTTTTAACTTCTGTGAGTGAAAGGGTTAAGAGGGTGTTTTTTGTGGAGTAGGATTTAATTCAAGGTGTTTATGAATGACTTAAATTCATTAATGCTTTTGAGTTTAGGAAATTCTTTTGAAACTTCTTTCTTATACAGTTTAGTTTTTTTGTTATAACGCTTTAAATGGTATAAAGCTGAATCGTAACTTTTTGATTTATAGTAAAAATTAACAAGAGTAAAATCTAGATTTCTATTTGTAAACCTAACGACTAATTCTAAACAATTTTTAGCACGTTCTAAATCATTATATTTAATACTTTTATTACCAATGGTAATTAAAAAATTTGATTGTGTTGAATCTAAATGTGGTATAAAATTATTTTGATAATCGTAAGTTCCAAAGCTACCAATTTTTGAAGTTGTATCTATTGACAAAGTATCATTGTTAGAATCAATATTGTAGTTAATAAAGGCAGTATCTACTTTAAAAGAATATTTTCTCAAATCGTTAAAAGGTTTTTCGAATAGTTCAACTAAATATAGATTAGGGTAAGTTCCTGGTCCTGTCCTTACGATTTCGTTATTTGAAATATTTTTTTCTAAGTTTTTTTCAAAAGTATCACTTTCAGGTTGTTTTTTATTATCATCAAACGTCCCGCTGAGTTCAATAACTGCATCATTATAATTTGTAGAATTTGAATTCTGTTTATCCTTAGTTAAACCAAAATTATTCTCTGATGAGAAATAAAAATGAATACTATCGTTGAATTCTTTTTCTTGTTTTAATAAAGATATATAATCTTCAAATTCGTTATAAAAAATTTTATTGAATTTTTTTAATTCATCTAAATGGTAATAACACTCAGCTTTTAAAATTTTTTCTTTAGTATTAATTTTAAAATAAAGAGAATTCATTTTTGTTATATAGTCGTTATTGTATAAGTTTGGAACATTTTTTAGTTCGACTTCAGAAGAAAACTCTAAGTCTTTTAAGGCTTTTGAATAATTTTTAAGTTTCATATAATATTCAGCTCTTTGAATTAATTTTTCTTTAAACATTGAATGTGAAATTTCATTTACTTTTATATCTATTTCTATTGATTTTGTAATATAATAAATAGCAGAATCTAAATTATCTAAATCTTTGGCGTAGATATTTGATATCATTTGATAAATTTCTGAGATATATTCATAGTTTTCTTCAAAATTTTCTCCCCAAATTGGAATCATTTTTTTTAAAAAATTTATAGCAGAGTCGGGTTGATTGAGACGGTTATGTTTCTTATA
>CAKZQD010000183.1 GCA_937139485.1 uncultured Bacteroidota bacterium
AGTTATTGCCTGTAGCCCCTAATCGCGGCCTTATTTATGATAGAAATGGCGTTTTACTTGCCGACAATAAGGCCATTTATAGTTTAGAAATTATCCCTGAAGACGTAACCGACCTTAATAAAACCATTAAAGAGGTCAGTGAATTACTCGATATTAGCAGTGAAGAACAAGAAAAATTCCTCAAAGAAATTAAGCGCAATCGTCGACTTAAACCTGTTGAACTACTTTCAAGACTAAGCGATCAACAAGTGGCTTTATTTTCAGTGAATCAGCATAAATTTCCCGGTGTTTTCATTGATGCCCGTTTAAAGCGGTACTACCCTTTCGCAGAACTAACCACGCACAATATTGGTTATGTTGCCCGTATTAACCAAAAAGATTTGAACAAACTCAATGCTGACGGCAAATCAGAAAATTATGCTGCCACCCGTGAAATAGGCAAACTGGGTATTGAAAAGTATTACGAAGACCAACTCCACGGAAGTATTGGTCACCAAGAAGTAGAAATAAATAATCGTTCGTTGATAGATACTATATTTTTAACAAAAAGGCAACGGTATCTACATTATCTGCATAATCCCAAAGTTCTGGTTTTTGTGCTTTTCCAAAATTATATGCTTTCCAAAGTTTATTTTGTTGGCTTATTACACATTGTATATCTTTATGATTATCGATGATGTAATTTTGAATTTCTTCTTCGTTTTCATAAAAACTAAAATGAAGTGTTGCTAATCTAGCTTGCAGTTTATCATCTTCTTTTAGCATAATAAATTCGTTGGCATAGTGGTCTGTTTGATTCATCAAAAAAAGTGTTCTGGTATAATCGTAGTTATCCATATATAGCTTTTCGTGATGCAGATATTCATAATCTTTAAAGTGCTTAAACAATGTGGTTACATCATAGCCTTTTGGCAAAAACAAATGCGATATATTTCTACAACCTTGACCAAAAAACATAAAAACATCGTCTGCTAGAGCATTTAATTCTGCTTCGCTTTCTTTGGCATTCAATATTGCTATAGAATTTCTATTATTTCTTAATAATGAAGGAACATCTTTAAAATAATATTCAAAATATCTATTCGTATTGTTACTTCCTGTTGCTATTACTTTATCAAAGTTTTTTAACCTTTCTACTATTTCGCAAGTCCAATTTTTGTCAAGTTTTTGCAATTCTTGAATTACATATTTTATTAAAAATTCGTCTTTGGAAGACAATTTTATTTTTGTAGGCAAACCTAAAACAAAACAACATAAAACATCATGAAAACCAACTAATGGAATATTGCCTGCCAAAATTAAACCAACAGTTTTTGTTGTATCTACTATAGATAAATTGTAGTTAGTTAAAAAATTATTCAGTTTTTCTTCGTTTAAATAATTTTCTACAATAGATTCTACGGCAAAATTCATAAATTTTTGTGTAAACCATCTATTGTTTCTTTCGGCTCTATTTTTTATCGCTTGCCAAGTTTCATTATTTTCATCACTTAGTATTTTACCAAGCGAAACCAACGATTTTATTTTATTTTGCTGCATCTTGCAAAATTACTTGTTTTTTATTTTATACAATCTTTATTTCTATGTTTAATATTGAAGTTACGTAAAGAGATTTTATAAAGCTTTTCGATTTACATTTATTTAAAAATAGCTATCCAAATGTTGAATAAAAAAAATGTTGCAATTCTTACTGGTGGAAAATCTGCAGAATTAGAAATATCACTAGCAAGCGCACAAGTTGTTTACAATAATTTGAACAAAGAAATTTACAATGTATTTCTAGTAAATATTTCTGAAATACCTTGGAGCGTTTCACAAAACGGCAACAATATAGCCGCTATAGATTTAAACGATTTTTCTTTTTCTATAGAAAATAAAAAAACAAATTTTGATGTTGTATTTATGGCTATTCATGGCACACCTGCAGAAGATGGAAGAGTTCAAGGCTATTTCGACATTCTAAATATTCCATATACTTGCAGTAGTTCACTAGCTTCTGCAATTACTTTCGACAAAGATATTTGTAAAAAATTACTTAAAGATTTTCCTATAAAAATGGCAAAATCTGTTTTGTTGAATACTAAAAACAGAAATAAAATATCTATTACAGAATCTTTAAAATTGCCTGTATTTGTAAAGCCAAACAAGAACGGCTCTAGTTATGGAACATTTAAAGTTTCTAAAGAAAACGAGCTTGAAAATGCTATAAACAAAGCATTTGAATATGATGACGAAGTGCTTGTTGAAGAATTTATAGATGGACGAGAATTGGCTTGTGGTATTTTTGAACACGACAATAAACTCGTTCCTTTACCGCTTACTGAAATTATTTCGGAGAATGAATTTTTCGATTACGAAGCCAAATATCAAGGTAAATCTAAAGAAATAACACCTGCAGAAATACCTGATAATATTAGTAAAGAAGCACAAGAAAAAGCAAAACTTATATATAGATTATTGAAGCTAAAAGGAGCCGTAAGAATAGATTATTTTTTAAAAGAAACTGAATTGTATCTTCTTGAAATAAACACAATTCCTGGACTTTCTGCCGAAAGTATTTTACCACAAGAAGCAAAAGCAGCGGGCTATACTCTGGAGCAGTTTTTTGGTATTATGATAGAAGAAGCGTTAAATTTAGGTTAAGTATAGTTTTACAAGTTAAATTTTACTTAGTTTTAAGTTATGAAAATTTCTCAGTTAAGACTTATTATTCTTTTAGGAATAGTTTCTATTTTAGGAATTATTACAGTACAAGTTTATTGGCTTACAAAAACTTTTGAGCTTAAAGAGAAACAATTTAATGAGACCATTCATACAGCATTACTAAATGTTGTAGAAAAAATGAGTCCAGAAAGTATTAGTAATGAAAACATAATAAATCAGCTTTCTTCAGACTATTTTGTGGTAAATGTAAATGACATTATCAATGCCAATGTTTTAGACTATTACCTTTCAAATGAGTTTAAAAAACTACAAC
This sequence comes from uncultured Bacteroidota bacterium, assembly GCA_937139485.1. Classification (GTDB taxonomy): domain Bacteria; phylum Bacteroidota; class Bacteroidia; order Chitinophagales; family UBA8649; genus CAKZQD01. The sequence continues at coordinate 2,978 of CAKZQD010000183.1, forward strand.
TAAATTTAGATTTTGAATATGCAATTTACGACTGTAAAAGCGACAAAATGATGTACGGTTGCTATGTAAATGTTTTAGATCATTCTGACGAAAAACAATCTACAGAACTACTTACTTATGATGAATACATTTATTATTTCGGAGTAAAATTTCCTACAAAATCTAGCTATGTTCTAAGTAATATGCGTGCAAGTATTTACTTATCTTCTATACTGTTTTTGGCTATTATTTTCTTTGGTTATGCTTTATATTTTATTATTCAACAAAAACGTAGAAGCGAATTGCAAACCGATTTTATAAACAATATGACACACGAGTTTAAAACGCCAATTGCTTCTATTGCTCTTGCATCTGATGTTTTATTAAAGTCTGAAGCTATAAAAAATGATACTCGATTGACCAACTTCAGTAAAATTATAAAAGAACAAAGTGAAAGATTAAACTTACAAGTAGAAAAAGTTTTGCAACTTGCTAAAGACCAAAATAATTTATTAGAACTGAATTTAGAAAAAATAAATTTAAACCAGCTATTAGAAACTATAACCAGAAGTTGTTTACCAAACTTTGAAAAACTAAATGGCAATATCATTTTAAAAATACCAAATAAAGCATTTTACATAGAAGCAGACAGACTTCACTTAACCAATATTCTACACAATATTTTAGATAATTCATTGAAATATTGTACTACAAAACCATTAGTAAACATTAGCTTTAATGAAAAAAACAAACATGTAAGCTTAAAAATAAAAGACAATGGAATAGGAATAGATAAAAAATATCTGACTCAAATTTTTGATAAGTTTTATCGTGTACCTACTGGAGACATTCACAATGTAAAAGGATTTGGCTTAGGACTTTTCTATGTAAAAAAAGTAATAGACCAGCATAACTGGAAAATAAAAATAAATTCAGAAATAGGAAAAGGAACTGAAATAAAAATAGAAATTAAATTGTAATTTCAACTTACAATTTGGGCTCTAAATCATAAAAAGCCTACAGATAAGTTTCAGGTTCCATTTTTAACTCTTCTAAAAGAATCGGCTCTACATATTTCAAGCTTTTGTATAAATCTTCGTAAGAATTTATTACAAAATACTGACGCTGATAATCATGTTTGTAGTAAGGTGTTTTAAAAATATGTCTTACATCATAACGAAATCTTGGAACATCTTCATTAGTAACAGAAAAATATGATTCTCCTGCAGAAGATAAAATTCCTGCTCCATAAATTTTCAATTTGCCGTCTTCTTTTATTAAACCAAATTCTATAGAAAACCAATACAATCTACTCAGTAATTCTATAGCATACGGATTGTCTATGTATTTTAAAGCAATTTTTGCTAAGCCTTGTATAAAATCTACAAAAGGTTGGTTACTCAATAAAGGAACGTGACCATAAAAATCGTGAAACATATCTGGTTCTTCCAAATAATCCAATTCTTTTACAGAACGAATCCAAGTAGAAACAGGAAATTTTTTATTAGATAAGTATTCAAAAAAGGGTTTATCTGCAATTAAACCCGGAACTACATACATTTCCCAACCAGTAGCAGCTCTTAAATTTTTATTCATTACTTCTACCTTTGGAATTGCATCAGTTACAAAACCACAAATATCAATTCCCTTCAAAAACTCTTTAGACGCTTTGTTTTCTAAAACCAATTGTTGCTTTTCGAATAAAATATGCCAAATTTTTTGATCTTTTTCGGTATACTTTTTATAGTTCTGTTCCATTTCCTCTTCAGGAAATTCGTAAGCTTCTCTATTCTTTTGCATATTTGGTTGGTTTAGGTTTACAAACTCTAAGTTACAATATTTTTATAAAAAAATTAAGCTACTTTAGCCAATTTAGCTACTTTATCTCTTGTCAATTTTTCTTTAGCATATTTAAGCGTTACTTCAAATTCTGTAATATTTTCTTCCGAAGGCAAATCGAACATTGCGTCTTTACAAATAGCTTCGCAAACATATCTTAGCCCTCTAGCTCCTGTTTTAAACTCTACAGCTGTTTCTGCTATAAAATCCAATACTTCATCAGAAAACTTAAAGGCTATATTTTCGTATTCAAACAGTTTTTGATATTGCTTAGTTATTGCATTTTTTGGTTCTGTAAGTATTCTTCTTAAAGCTTCTTTTGTTAACGGGTTTAAATGTGTTATTGCTGGTATTCTACCAATTAATTCAGGAATTAAACCAAAAGTTTTTAAATCGTCTGGAGTTATATATTGAAGCAAATTTTCTACATCTAATTCATTTCTTGAATCTGTTTCTGATTTAAACCCAACACTAGAAGTATTTAATCTTTGTCCTATATTTCTTTCAATTCCATCAAAAGCACCACCACAGATAAATAAAATATTTTTGGTATTTATTTTAACCATTTTTTGGTCTGGGTGCTTTCTTCCTCCTTGTGGCGCTACCAATACTTCTGCTCCTTCTAAAAGTTTTAGCATGGCTTGCTGTACGCCTTCTCCAGAAACATCTCTAGTTAAAGAAGGATTATCTGCTTTACGAGCTACTTTATCTATTTCATCAATATAAATAATTCCTTTTTCGGCAGCATTTACATCGTAGTTGCACACTTGCAATAAACGAGACAATATACTTTCAACATCTTCACCTACATAACCTGCTTCTGTAAAAACAGTAGCATCTACAATGGTAAAAGGTACGTTAAGAAATTTTGCTATTGATTTTGCTATTAGTGTTTTTCCTGTTCCTGTTCTTCCTACTAGCAGTATATTCGATTTTTCTATCTCTATATCTTCTGCTCTTCTTTGGTTTAACCTTTTATAATGGTTATAAACTGCAACTGCAATAGTTCTTTTGGCATCGTGCTGGTCTATTACATAGTCGTCTAAAAAGGCTTTAATTTCTTTTGGCTTTATATTTTTTGAAAGCGAAAACTTAAACTTTGCTGTAGTATTCTTATTTACTTCTTCTGCTAAAATTAAATCTGCTTGTTCTATACAACTCTCACATATATTAGCATCAATTCCAGATACTAGTATCAAAGACTCACTTTTTAGCTTTCCGCAAAATGAACATTTATCTTGCGGTGTTGTATTTTTTGCCATGTTTCTCAGTTTTCTGTCCTCAGTAACAGTTTTCAGTCTTCTGTTTTCCAACATCTAACTTCCAACTTCTATCATCTATTTATTTCTAATCAAAACTTCATCTATCATTCCATAAGCTTTTGCTTCTTCAGAACGCATCCAATAATCTCTATCAGAATCTTTTTCTATTTTATCGAAAGGTTGTCCAGAGTGATTACTTAGTATATCGTAAAGTTCTTTTTTAATTTTTTTAATTTCTTTGATTGTTATTTCTACATCGCTAGATTTTCCTCCAGCGCCACCAAGTGGCTGGTGTATCATAACTCTAGAATGCCTTAAACCAGTTCGTTTTCCTTTAGTTCCAGCACACAAAAGTACTGCTGCCATAGATGCTGCCATTCCTGTACATATTGTAGCAATATCAGGATTTATATACTGCATAGTATCGTATATACCTAAACCTGCATAAACACCTCCACCTGGGCTATTTATATAAATTTGAATATCTGTACTAGCATCTAAAGATTCTAAAAAAAGCAATTGGGCAGTAATAATATTTGCAACATCATCATTTATAGGTACACCCAAAAATATAATTCTATCCATCATTAATCGAGAAAAAACATCCATTGCTACGGCGTTCATTTTTCTTTCTTCAATAATATTTGGTGTTATCATATAGTTATATACCGAAGTATAGTCGTCATAAGTATGCCCGCTTATTCCTTGATTTTTTACAGCAAAATCTCTTATTTCTTTATCAAAATTCTTCATTCAAATATTTTTGTACTCTTTATAAGCCTTTAAATTACTTCAAAATGCTTTAAAACTATTTATCTTGCTTGTTAAATTCTTCTAAAGATACACTTTTGTCTTTTATTGTAATGTTGTCTTTAAGATAAGCAAATATTTTTTCTTCTAAAATAGCGTCTCTAGTTTGGTTAACGTGTTCTTCTTTTTGAATCATATTGTTTACAAAACTTTCTAATTCTTCGCCACCAAAATCTGCCATTCCATATTGAGCAAACTGTGCTTTTATACCTTCTGCAGTTTTTGTTTTAATTTCTTCTTGCGTAACGTCTATTCCTGCATCTTTTTTGATATTTTTTACAATCAAACTCCAAATTAAGTTATTTCTAAAAGCTGGATATTCTGCAACTACTTGTTCTTCTGTAATTGGTTTTTCGTTTGTTAGTCTTATCCATCTTTTCAAAAACTCGTCTGGTAAGTCTAATTTTGTTTCTGCTATTAGGTTTTCATATACTTTATTAAACATTTTGTTATCTGCCTGTTTGCTAAAATATGTTCCTACGTCTTCTTTTATTTTTGCTCTTAAATCTTCTTCTGTTTTCATTTCGCCTTTCGGGTCTATTTTTTTGAAGAATTCTTCGTCCATTTTTGCTGGCATTGTTCTTTTAATACCTTCTAAAGTCATTCTAAATTTAGAATCGCCAACAGTTGCTTTATCTGAATTTAAAATATGCTTTGCTATACTTTCTTCATCTTGAGAAAATGTTGTAAATACATCTAAATCTAAAATTTCACCTTTTTTTAATTTCTTTAAAGTTTTGGCTACTTTTTTATCTTCTATCATTTCTAAAGATATAGACGTTGAATTAGAAATTCCATTTTCTGCTACATTTCCATCTGCATCTAAAGCATCAAACTTTACGGTAAGCATATCTGTATCGTCTTCTATTGTATCTACATCTTCTACTGTACCAAGTTGTTTTTGCATACGCTCTACTTCTTCGTCTACCATTTTTTCTTCAATAGTTGGTACTTCTCTTTCAAACTTTGGCTTTTTTGCTAAGTATGTCAACTCAAATTCTGGAGCTATTCCTAGCTCATATTCAAAATCAAAATCTTTTAAACTGTTTATGTCCATATCAAAAGCCTGGCCGTCTTTTGGTATTGGGTGTCCCAAAACATCAATTTTATTTTCAACTATAAATTTATTTACCTCATCAGAAAGCATACTATTTATAGTATCCATTAAAATGTTGTTTCCATACATTTTTCTAATCATACCTTTTGGTACGTGTCCTTTTCTAAAACCTTTAATTTCGGCATTTTTGCCATATTCATTAAGTGTTTTTTTTATTTTAGGTTCAAAATCTTCTTTTTTTACGCTTAATTTTAAAATAGCGTTTGCTTTGTCTATATCTACTTTTGTAACTTGCACAGTAAAATGTTTTTAATTAAATTTTTATTTTGAATTTCTTTTTATTTTTTGTTTTCTTCACAAAAAAAGTTATCGTAATTTCTGCAAAGGCAAAAAATCTCAACTTTATATTTACTTTTTGTGAAACATTATTTCATTAAACAAAAAAAGGCGGAAAATATATTTAGACCTTCTTATGTTCGCTATATATACTTTCATCACCTTTTTTTAATAGTACGGGTGAAGGGACTCGAACCCCCATGCTGTTAGGCACTAGATCCTAAGTCTAGCGTGTCTACCAATTTCACCACACCCGCAAAAATATTTGTACTTACTACAAATATCACTTCCTCCTTTATTACTAAAGAGGTGCAAAGATAATTTTTTATTTCTTATTTGCAAAGCTATTTTTAAAGAAGATTTAATTTCAAAAAAAAATACCTCCTGCGCCAACAGAAGGTATTTTACAAAAGTTATTATTTATCTTTCTTTTTATGTGGTATATGAAAACGAAGGCTGAGCTCTAAATCGTAATTAAACGCAAATGATGTTGAGGATTGTTTTTCATTTTTTTCTAATTTGTATTCTGTTGTTGTTCCAAAATCTTTATTAATTGTTATATTTTTACTCAAGCCATTTACCATATTTAAACCAAAATTTAGTGGTAAGCCTAAGCTTATAGAAAACCAGTTTACTCTATATCCTAAACTTGGACTTAATTCATAATTTACTCCATAAATATTAGCTGGTGTTGTTGTTCTTATATTTTCACTTATTGCTATTCCTAAATTATCATAGTTTAAAGTATTCTCTTCTGATTTACCATAAATATACCTAAAGGCCAAACTATTTCTAAAATTTAGAAAAACTTGTTTTTTATGTATATAAACGTATTTACCAATACCATATCCTACAACTACATCTGATCTAAAAAACCCATTGGTATTGTCTGTTGTAATTTTATCTTCGAAATAATATTTATAGCCGTTGTTTGTTTTTAAATAAGACCAAGCCAAAACTGGATAGTGGTAAAAATTTTTCTTTGTAAACATTTCTACGTTTAAATGAAATTCGAAAGCGGTCGTTTTTCTTTTATTTACTCTCTTATCATCAAATGGTTGAAATGGTTCAATATTTTCGGTTTTTACAGCCGTTGCAGATATTGATGGTCTAAAAGAAACTACGATATTTGTTTCTTCTTGTGTGTTTCCTTGTATAAAGAAAAAGGAAATAAATAAAGCGACGAATAAACTATTTTTCATAACTATTTTTTATTGGTGAGTTGCAATATTAGGTTTTATTATTCATAAATTTAGTTAATTTATATAACTTAACATTTAAAGTAATAATTTTTGTTGTTAAAAGTCAAATAAAATGCCCGAACACACTGCGGCAAGGATTGAAGCGGTATCCTTTTTATGCTTTTTTTTTAAGCATAAAAAGATTTAGCGTAAAGCCTGCAAGCCGCCCAATATTTTATTATGATGCTGAGGAATGTATTTTTTTTTAAGTTTAAACTTGCTTTTGTTTTTATTGACTACAATTATTTATACATTTATATTAGGAACAAAAAAATGATAACTTATGCCAAAATCTAATGTTTTTACTGTAGAAGAAAATAAAGCCATAGAAAAGGAATACCGTGCGGTATTGCGAATTATAAAACCTAGATTAAACAAAGGTGAGGATAAAAGAATTCGTCTGGCTTTTGAAATGGCAAACGATGCTCACATGGGCATGCGCAGAAAATCTGGCGAACCATATATTTTTCATCCTATAGCGGTGGCTCGTATTGTTGCTGAAGAAATAGGGCTTGGCGCTACTTCGGTAATTTGTAGTTTTTTGCACGATACTGTAGAGGATACTGAAATGACGCTTGCCGATATTGAAAATTCTTTTGATAAAAATACGGCTAAAATTATTGGTGGTTTAACAAAAATATCTGCAGAATTTGATGTAAATAGTTCTGCACAGGCAGAAAATTTTAGAAAACTAATACTTACACTTACTGATGACATTAGAGTAATACTTGTAAAGCTTGCCGATAGGCTACACAATATGCGAACTATGGCAGAAATGCCTAGGCACAAGCAGTTGAGAACGGCTTCTGAAACATCGTTTTTGTACGCTCCTATAGCGCATAGAATGGGTTTAAATGTTGTAAAAACAGAGCTTGAAGACTTATCTATGAAGTACCTTGAGCCAGAAATGTACCAATTGATAAAGGAAAAACTAAACCAAACTAAACGTGCAAGAACGCGATATATAAACAATTTTATAAGACCTATAAAACTGGTTTTAGATGCGCTTGGTTTAGACTATGAAATTTTAGGTAGACCAAAATCGATTCATTCTATTTGGAATAAAATGAAAAAGAAGCAAGTGAGCTTTGAGGAGGTTTACGATTTGTTTGCTATTAGAATAATTTTAAACAGTTCTTATTTAAAAGAAAAAAGTGATTGCTGGAATGTGTATTCTATTATTACAGACTCTTACAAACCAAACCCGCTGAGGCTTAGAGATTGGATTTCTAACCCAAAATCTAATGGCTACGAAGCACTACATACTACCGTAATGGGACCAAGTGGTAAATGGGTAGAAGTACAAATACGTACTAAAAGAATGCACGAAATAGCAGAAAAAGGTGTTGCGGCGCACTGGAAATACAAAGATGGTGATGCTGGAAATGAAAATGCTGGCTTAGACAATTGGTTGCAAAATGTGCAGTCGCTTTTAGAAAATTCTGACCAGAATACTTTGGAGATGGTCAACGATTTTAAAATGGATTTGTTTAATAATGAAATTTTTGTTTTTACGCCAAAAGGAGAACTAAGAAGGCTAAAACAGGGTTCTACAATTTTAGATTTTGCTTATGAAATACATTCTGCAATCGGAAACCAATGTATGGGCGCAAAGGTAAATCATAAATTAGTACCGCTGAGTCATGTTTTACAAACTGGGGAC
>CAKZQD010000184.1 GCA_937139485.1 uncultured Bacteroidota bacterium
GTATAAGTAATTTGCCCAGAGGTAGCGTTTATACTTACAAGCCCATTAATAGGATTACTATTTATTGAAACAGATGTTAAGTCTATATTTGAAAAAGGATCTTGATTATCATTATCATTTTGAGCAACATCTATAATTACAAAAGTATTTTGATAAGTAGATGCACTATCATTTAATGCTTCTGGAGCATCGTTTACAGAAGAAATAGAAAATAAGACTAAAAAAGAATCACAAGCCAAAGAAGGGTCACAAACATATACCTCTAAAGAATCTAAAGCATAATAATTTGTATTAGGTACATAAGTATGACAACCTGTTGCAGTAGTATTTATTAAAGTTCCATTTACAGGGTTTTCATTTATACCAAAAGTCAATGAACTTTGAATATCGTCAGCATCATTTGCAGAAACACAAAAATTAAAACTAACATCTTCTATCAAATTTGAAATAGAAGGAACAATATTATTAATTATAGGTGCATTATTAGTTAAAACAATTGAAGTGCTAATAATATTAGAAAGACAACCACTTGATGTTACACCTCTTATATAGTAATTTCCTGTATCTAAACCAGTTAATACGTTTGATACTTGATAAAGAACAAAAGAATTTGAGTTTGGAGAATTTGAAATAGAAATTTGCGACCCAACAGATAAACCACCAATTGTTATTGTTCCATCTGCTATTCCTTGACCAGTTGCTTGTGTTGTATTTATTACAAAAATAGAATCTGGAGTTGAATATTCTACATTTATAGTATCGTAAGTATAAACCATATTTGGTAAACTATAATTACTAAATACAAAAGTTGTATCAGAGTTTACAATTAAACTATCATTAAAAGGGCCTGAACCAAGAACTGCTCCATTATTAAGCAAAGTATAATTAGAAGAAATGACATCAGTTGATATTGCAATATTATCTAAACCCCAATGATCAAAATAAACACCAGAAAAATTGGGTTGATGCCATTTTATTCTAGTGTTATTCGTCTCAGCAAGACTAGGAATATCGATACATACTTGTTTCCAAGTGGTAAAAAAAGGGTTTAATATCCCTGTTGGTACACCTCCTGGATTATAAAAAGGGCCGTTTATACTTTGAACAGAATCTCCTAAAGGACTATAATATAAAAAAGAAGACCAAGTTAATCCAGAGTCTATAGAATATTGAAGTTCAATTCCTTCGATTACCATATCAGGTGAATTCATACTACCTCCGAAAAGCGCATCGCCATAAATAAAGTCAAAACTAATTCTGCCACCAGAACTTAAATCTAAATCTGGTGTAATGAATTCTCTTAGGCTAGAACTTATGCTTGTAAAGAAATAAGTATCATTAGTTGGGCTCATAGTTATATGAGGACTAGTAAAATCAGGTGCATTAGGTGTAACTATCCAATTAGAATTACAAATTGTACCACAATTAAAATCTTCTAAAAAAACTGGATTTCTGTGTTCTACCAAACTATAATTTATAGTTTGTGAACCTGACTGGCAAAATGAATAAGATTTTGGAGAGCTCAATCCCGTAGGAATACATTGTGAAAACAAAGAAATATTCACTAATAAAACAAATGAAAAGAGTAACTTTATTTTCATATCAGATTAAAAATAGTAAAAAATATTTTAAATACAAATATTATTACTTAAAAAATGGAATTTTTCAGATCTATTATCAAGAATAATTCTTTATCTCCTCAATATTCGCTTTTATTTTAAAACATAATTCTTCTACTGGTAAATCGTTTTCGTCTAGTCCAAAAGGGTCTTCTATTTCTTCGGCTATAAGCTCTATTCCTACCATAGTATAAAAAACAACTAAAACTACTGGCACGGCAAACCAACTCAATTTTCCTATAAAGCCAAAAGGAAGCGATAAGCAATATACCAACAAAATACGCTTCAAATGCAAAGCATAAGCCATTGGAATTGGTGTGGCGCTAATTCTTTCGCAGGCTCCTAAAACATTTATCAATGTATTGGTATCTTTTTCAAGAATAATTAATTTTTCATTAGAAATAATACCTTCTTCGTTTAATTTATTTAAATGAAAAGCAATTTTACCTAAAATAAAATTTGGTTTATGGTCAACAGCCAAAAAAGCTTCTCTATATTGTTCTGGAATTTCTTCTATCACATTTTTATATTCCTTTTTTTGTAGGTGTTCTTTTACACTAAATGCAAATGCATAAATTAAATTTTGCAATTCTTCTTTTTCAGAATAATCTTTAACTTTTACATAAGCCTGAATTTTCATAGCTAAATTTCTACTAATATTTACCATGACACCAAGTTGTTTTCTTCCTTCCCACCATCTATCGTAGGCGCTATTTGTTCTAAAAACTAATAGCAAACCTAGTACTAAACCAATTACAGTATGAAAAGTTGGTGGCATATTTATATGAAACCAGTCGACTTCTTTTTCTAACCAAATAAGTAAAACTGTTACCGCAGCCATTATTATTAAGCTCCACAACATTCCTTCTACGTGTTTGCCTCCATTTCTTAGTACAAAACTAAACCAGTTTCTATTGTCGTATTTTATCATAATTATTATTTTTTCAATTTAAATTCTCTCCATTTATCTCCTGCCGCATAAACAATGGTCATTTGCCTTGCTTTTTTGCTTAATTCTAATTTAAAACTAGGCTTGGCGACTTCTAATCTAGTAGCTTTGAATAATTTATTTTCAAAAGAACTTGCACCTATTCCTTTGTGCCAAAACCAATTTCCCCATTGTGCTATTTCTACTTTTAAAGTATTTTCATTAATTTGTTCTATTAAAACAGAATCGGTTAAAGCGTTAAAATTCATTTGGTAAACTAAGTGAATATTGTCAATTCTATCTATTCGAGTATGCAATTTTAAAGACTCAGCGAAGGAACTATTTTTACCAATACTAGTAAACATTTTTGCTCCATTAAAATTATCTGGATCTACTAGAATGATAACATCATCTTCAAACCATCTAAAATCGTTTAATAAATTCCAAGCTAAAGTACTTGATTTATTAAAGGTGTTTATATTTTGAAATAAGAAAAAGGTATTTAAACTAATGAAAATAATTATTAAACTACTTCTAAATATTTTCCATTTTATTTGATAGTATAAAAAAGCTACAAAACCATAAATAAAAATAGAAGAAAAATAACTATATCTATTGTTTTCTATAGGAAATATATAGGTGTAATACAAATTAGCAATTGGTGCTAATGCAAATAGAGTAAGTGCTAAAAACAATAAACCTAGCCAAAATTGTTTTAAATATTTTTTCTTTAAAATGAAGAATAAAACAACTAAAACCAAAGCTATAAGAATGATAAAAAAGTGTGCAAATTGATATAAATTTTGACTTGCAAAATCTTTAAGTTTATAAACCCAATGATCGAATAATAAAAGATACGCAGAAAAATATCTCATAGTATTTGAAAATAATTCTGCTACATCAAACTTAGTATGAACTTCTGCACCATAATGACCTACAAATGAACCTAAAACAATTCTATGTAAAAATAAAAATGCAATGAGAATTATAAAAGGCAAAAATATTGGTGATTTTACAATTAGTTTTGTTTTTAAACTATTATTAAAATAAAGCAATGAAAGCCAAAGCAAAGCAAACATCACTGGAAAAATGTATGCTATTTCTAAACTAAACAAAGCTATTATAAAAAGTAAAAGAATGAAAATTAGGTATTTTATTTTCTTATTTTCAAAGTATTTGACTTCAAAATAAAAAGCTAAAAGCATACAAATAAACGAAGTAAAATAGTGTACAGTAACTTTATTTACAACAGTATCGGCAGCCAAAGGCGAAATTAAAAACATGAAAGAAGCTAAAAGTGCTATTTCGAAATAATTAGAAAATTGTATAGTTTTTAAAAATATTTTCAAAAACAAAAACGAAACAAAAGCTGCAACTGCGTGCATAACTGCAAAAGCAAAATACCAAGCAAAATGGCTGTAGCCAAACATTTTATAAAAGCTGAAAAAACAAAATTGTTCTACTTGATGCAAACCTTGATAACCAAAACTATTGACAACATCTTTGTAAGTTCCGGTTTCATATACCGAAAGCCAACCATTAAAATCGAAGACCATTCCTGCGCCTTGAGTACTAAAGTACAAGGCTAATGTGATAAACAAATAAGCAATGAAAACAAAGTAATTATTCTGTTTTAATTTTTTAATCATAAAATTTTTAATGAAATTTGTTAATTAATATGATTCTGTATTTCATTATATAAAGATTTAATTAATCAAGTGAAATTTCCCTTATGGTCGAAATGATAATTTGCATAATTTCAAAACTAGACCTAAAACAAACTTCCACTTTGTAGTGGTGGTGTTTTTCCAAAATGATCGTAAACTTTTTTGGTAATTTCTCTTCCTCTTGGTGTACGTTTCAAGTAGCCTTCTTTAATTAAAAACGGCTCGTAAACTTCTTCAATTGTTCCTGCATCTTCGCTTACAGCTGTGGCTATAGTGGTTAAACCAACTGGTCCGCCTTTGAACTTATCAATGATGGTGAGTAATATTCGATTATCCATGTCGTCAAGCCCGTGGTCATCCACTTCGAGGGCAGTAAGTGCCATTTGAGCAATCTCGACGTTGATAGTTCCGTTTCCTTTTACTTGGGCAAAATCACGGGTGCGGCGAAGTAAATTATTGGCAATTCGAGGAGTACCGCGGCTTCGGCGAGCAATTTCGTAAGCTCCTTCGTCTTCAATGGGCGTATTCAGAATATACGCCGAGCGTTTCACAATTTGAGTTAACAAACGGGCATCGTAATGCTCGAGTCGCGCGTTGATCCCGAACCTCGCCCTTAGTGGAGAAGTCAACAAACCCGAACGAGTGGTGGCTCCAATAAGCGTAAACGGGTTTAAACCAATCTGTACGCTTCGAGCATTGGGTCCTGAATCGAGCATGATGTCGATTTTGTAATCCTCCATCGCTGAGTACAAGTATTCTTCAACCACGGGGTTTAGGCGGTGAATTTCATCGATGAATAGCACGTCGTTCGGTTCAAGGTTTGTCAGAAGCCCTGCCAAGTCGCTGGGCTTATCGAGTA
>CAKZQD010000185.1 GCA_937139485.1 uncultured Bacteroidota bacterium
ACCAAGTCCATTCATGGATGACATCTAAAAGATTAATTCTCACTCGTTATGATTTTTTTCCTGAACTTATTAGATTGGGAAGTCGCTCGGATATATCATTTACCCTTGTCTCTGGTTCAATAAAAAAATATTTAAAAAATAATAATATTATAAAAAAATATTACTTAAAAAATATATATAAGAGCTTTGATCGCATCCTTATGTCGACCAATAAAGAAAAAGATAGCTTAGAGGCTTTCTTTGATATTAAAGTCAAAAACCTCGAGGCATTTGATTTTAGATGCCAGCAGATTATTAATAGAATAGCTAACAAAGAACAAGTATTGGAAGATAGAGGCTTATTAACGCTTTTTACTCAACTGAATCGGTTTAAAAATAAAAATATAATATATGGTAGTGCTTGGGCAGACGAACTCGATTTTCTTATTTCTCAGCCAGCTCTACAGATGAATAATTATAATCATATCTTTGTTCCTCATAAGTTAGATAAGCAGTCTGTGAATCTACTTTCAAATAAATTAGAGTCCTATTTTGACAGAGAGATTGTTGTAATTGATGAGAATACTCGACTAGAATCGATCGAAATAGAGGGGAGTTCGATACTGATTATCGCTTTAAAAGGAGTTCTCTGTGAGCTCTACTCCTTCAGCAAGTACTCTTATATTGCAGGTGGATTTCGATCAAGTGTACACTCCCTTCTAGAACCTTTTCTATCAGACTCTGTAGTTCTTTGTGGCCCAAATATTTTTAAATCTACTGAGTATGATATAATTTTAGAAGAATATGAGAATAGAATACAAATTATAACTGAAGATAATTTTAGTGAGTCTCTAGAATCTTTTGATACTAATGGGCAATCAATTGATAAGCTTCGACAATTTTATTCTGATAATTATAATATTGCTATAGACATTCTACCTTTTGGAGAAATAGAAGAACAGGATACAATACAGTTTAATGAAAGATATTCTGATTTACACGTATTGGGCTTTAAAGAAGTTTTAGAACATCCTGAAAAAGTTCAAATAGAGGAGAAAATTGTAAACATCCCTCCTCTTCCAGGAATGATAATCTTAAAATTAGTAGCCTGGAGTGACAGACCAGAAGAAAGAGAAAATGACTTAAAGGACATTCTTTTAATAATAGAAAACTATTTCAACTTTAATTATGATGAAATAGTTGAATCTCATAATGATATATTTCCTGAAGAAGGATTTGACCAATTAATAATAGCGGCTGAAGTATTAGGGAGAAAATCAAAGAATTATCTTAACAAATCAGAATCCTTATCAAAACGCATATTCTCAATTTTGGAGAAGAATTTAACAAATGAAAGTGAATCTAAAATAGCAAAGGAATGGGCTATAATAAAAAGTTGTGAAATTGAGTATTCAATGAAAATATTAAACGCATTTCAAAAAGGAATAATGAATTAATGAAAACCCGTGTTCAATAATATATATAAAAATAAGTAATAAAACAAAGACTTTTCACTCGTTTCAAAATTGCTGCTTAACCGAAAGTTTCCTGCTTCGAAATCGCCTACTTTTCATATACTATCCATTCTAATGGTTGACCAGCAGACCAAGAATTTACCTTAGAATACAAAAATTGTTCTTCATTTAATGAGTCAATAAAATCTGTAAAAGAGGAATAAGAGGCTTTTAGTGTTTCAAGTATTTGTACTCTTGTCATTATAAACCAAATTGTTCAAAATGGTGATTTATATGTTTTTGAAATAGATTGCTCCATTCTTTTTCAGAAAGTGGACCAAAAGAAGCACTTTCTTTACCGTTAAAATAAGCTGTTCCTTTTTCAAAAACTTCATTAATGTTGTTTATAAGCAAAGTTTTTTCTTTTTCAAAATCTCTTTCATCTGCAATAATAAATTCTGGAGCCGTTCTTCCGTTTTTTGGATATGGTTTTTCTGAAACTACTTGTTTTTTTGCTAGTAAAGAAATAATGAAACGCTTAAAACCCCTATTAATTGTAGTGTTTTCGTCTAATGCCATTTTGTAAGGAACGTTTAAGTGCGCTAACATTTGTGAGGCATTCATTTTTCCCCAGTTTGGTTTAGATGTTACGGTTAATTTTTCTAATCTGTTTAAATTATCTTCTTTTACAGAAGCATCAAATGTGTTTGCTATCATAGTTTAAAGTTTTGTAGGTATAAATATAGTGTTTTTCAATTTATTTAGTTCAATAATATTTTTTCTAGTTTAGATTGTATCAATTTCTTTTCAATATTAGTATTAACTAGTTCAAAAGCAGTATTTAAATGTTTTATTTGTTCTTTTTCATTAATTTCTTCATAAAGTTCTGCTGCTAATAAGTGGTACATATAATGTTTTTTCAAATCAATTTTATGTAATTCGGTAAGTGCTTCTTTTTTATTTCTGGCTTTTGAAAAAGCATATGTTCTATTTAATGCTATTACAGGAGAATAGTTTAGTTGAAGCAATTTATTATATAACTGTAAAATACTTTCCCACTTTTTTTTATCATCATTAATGCGGGTATGCCAAAAGGAAATCATTGCCTCTAAGTGATATTTAGAAAGCTCACCTTTGGTAGATTTACTTAAATATTCTTCTCCTTTGGCTATAAGTTCTGTATCCCAAAGTGATTTGTCTTGGTCTTTATACAATATAATTTCGTCATTTGTGCTTGTTCTAGCTTCAAAACGAGAAGAATGAAAGCAAAACAAGGCTAAAAGAGCATTAGTTTTTGCTAAATTGGTTTTTTGGAAGCGAACAAGCATTAAATTTAAACGCATAGCTTCTAAGCATAAATCTTTGCTTAATTTATTTTCTGCAACACTAGCATAGTAGCCTTCATTAAATAATAAATATAGAATTGACAATACATTGTCTAGGCGTTCTGTTATATTTTCTGGATGAAGGTTTATTAAATCAATGTTGTTTTTTCGAAGACTTTCCTTAGCACGTTGCAAACGTTTATTAATGGTTTGTTTAGTAGTTAGAAATGCTTGTGCTATTTCTTCTATTCCAAAACCACACAATATTCTTAATGCCAAAGCTATTTGTGCTTCAGAAGATATTATTGGATTACAAATAGCAAAAAGCATCTGTAATTGGCTGTCTGTAATGTTTTCTTCTGTTAAATTAACTTCAAAAGTTTCTGAACTTGTTTTTGTATTAAATTCTGGAATTATTTTTTCTTGAAAAATTTTATTTCTTTTAAAATAATCTTTGGTTTTATTTTTAGCTACAGCATAGAGCCATGCTTTCGGATTTTCTGGAACTCCTTTTAAAGCCCAAGTTTCTGTTGCTACTAAAAAGGTTTCGCTAGTAAGATCTTCTGCCAAAGCAATGTTAGATAAACCAAAATGCTTACATAACACAGAAACAATTTTACTATATTCTGTTCTAAAAAGATGTGGAACAAGATTTTGCATATTAAAAATTGACTTTGTAAGTGTTTACAAAGCCAATTTACAAATATTAATTAGTTATCAAAAACCATAACATCTCTAATTTCTACCGAACCGCCAATAGCTAAAGTTGGACAGCCTCTAGATAATTCTACTGCATCGTCAAAATTGTCAGCTTTTACAATAATGTATCCGCCTACTATTTCTTTTACTTCGGCATAAGGACCATCTGTAACGGGTTTTCCTTTTTGAATCGTTTTTCCTTGACCACCAAGTGCATTTGTTGCTACAAATTTACCTTGTGCAGCAATTCCTCCAATCCAATCTTGCCATGTTTTTACCATTTCTTGCATTTGTTCTGGCGAAGGAGCAGGGTTATCATTCTTTTCTGTTCTAAAAAGCATCATAAATTCTTTCATAATTTTTTATAAAGTTAAAATAATTTGTTTACACTTATATATCGATTAGAAAATTTGAAATAGGACAAGAAAATGAAAAAAATTATTTTTCTAAAAACTTTTTAGTTCTCAAAGCTACATTTTCTCTAATGTTGTACCAAAATAAATTATAATCTACAAAGTGAAGATTTTTGACAAAAACCATAAAAGGAAGTTTTGTTTTTACCCAAAGCAAATCATTTTTTATTCTAGCTTCTACTTTATACTTTTTTCCTGAAGGAATATTTAAAAGTACACTAGTTTTACTCTTTGCCCAAAGCGTATCTCTTTTCCAAGAAATTGGATTTACTGAAATATTGCCTACTAAAAAATCTCCATTTACGTCTGGATATTCATACCCGTTTTTAAAACTAGACCAAGTTACATAACAATTTGTTTCTTCTTCATTTTCACAAGGCGTTAAATATTTATATTCGCTTGGGTAAACAGCAAAACCAACTATATAAGCACAAACTAAATTTGCTTTTGCTTCAGGTGTGTCAAAAAATTCTTTAATCAAGCGTCTACTATGTGTAGTTCCTTGGCTATGTGATGCTATAATTATAGGTCTGTCGTTATTGTAGTTTTTTAAATAATATTCAAAAGCCTTTTTTACATCTTGGTAAGCAAAATTGAGCACATCAAGTCTTAGTTGTGTGGTGTCGTTATATAAATCTAAATGCCCTTGTCTGTATCTTGGTGCATAAACTCTTGCCGTTTTATTAAAAGGACTTGCTTGGTATTTTACAGGTCTTTTGTCTACGTCATCGTTTAGTTTAGTGTTATTTAAATCTGCATTCCAAGTATCTGCCTTATTAGAAGCATAAATTGTTGGGTGAATGTAAAAAACATCAACATCTTTTAAAGAATCAGAAATCCAAACTTCGTTGTTTGGAATAATATCTGCTGCGTCTTCTCTAAAAGGAAGCGCAGCCCAATTGCTTTCCAAACTATAATTTGGTGCAGTAGCTTGGTTTTTTGCAACAAAAGTATTTGGAAGCTGAGCAAAACTGGCCAAAAAACCCATCATGAATAATAATATTAAGAGTTGTTTCATTTTTTAGCTAAGGCTTTTTTATAAGAATTTTCGTAAATAGGTAATATGGCATCAATTTTAAACTTTTTTGCTTGTTTTAGCGCATTTTCTTTAAATTTTGCGAGCTTTTCTTCGTCTTTTAAGAGTAAAATAGCATTTTTTGCCATATCTTCTACATCGCCTATGTTGCTTAAAAAGCCCGTTTCACCATGAATATTTATTTCAGGAATTCCACCAGCATTAGAAGATATTACTGGCACTTCACAAGCCATGGCTTCAAGGGCTGCCAAACCAAAACTTTCAGATTCTGAAGGCATCAAAAATATATCTGCAACAGCCAAAAGTTCTTCTATTTTTTCTTGTTTACCTAAAAAAGTAACATTGTCGCAAAGAGAACAGTCTCTACTCATTTGCTCTATATTTACCCTTTCTGGCCCGTCGCCAACTAAAAGCAATTTTGCTTTAAGACCGCCTTCAATAATTTTTTCAAAAGTACATACAACGTCTGCTACACGTTTTACTTTTCTAAAGTTAGAAACGTGAATCAATATTTTTTCGCCATTTGGTGCAATTGCTTTTTTAAAATGGTCTTTATCTTCTTTGGTAAATCGTGTAAAATCTATAAAATTTGGAATTACTTCGATTTCATTTGTAATATTAAAATTTTCAAAAGTATCTTTTTTTAAGCTTTCAGAAACGGTAGTTACCACATCAGATTTATTGATAGAAAAAGCCACAACAGGAGTATAAGCAGGAAGCTTACCAACCAAAGTAATATCGGTACCGTGCAGCGTAGTTACTACTTTTAAATCTATACCTTCTTCTTTTAAAATTTGTTTTGCAATATAAGCTGCCGATGCATGAGGAATAGCATAATGCACGTGTACAATGTCTAATTTTTGGTATTTCACCACATCTACTATATTTGATGCTAGAGCCGTTTCGTAAGGTGGATATTCAAAAAGTGTATAGTTTTGAAAACTTACTTCGTGATAGTAAACATTGGGTTGAAAAATATCTAAACGAGCAGGTGCAGCATAGGTAATAAAATGCACTTTATGTCCTTTTTTTGCCAGAGCCATTCCAAGTTCTGTGGCTACAACGCCGCTTCCACCATAAGTTGGGTAGCAAACTATTCCTATATTCATTTGTTTTTGTTTTTCTAGTCGTTCAAAATTAACTTTTTGACGAACAACAAATAAATTTCTTTCAAAAAATCATTTTTTGTTTAACATTTATTGATTTAGAACAAGAATAATTTTTTGGGTGTTTCCGCAAGTTGTTGAGTTATTTGTTTTAGTTCTTTTACTATTAAAAATCAAAAAAGAGTTTTCAGAAATAAGCGAGAACAAGCAATTACTTATAGCCATTGTTGTGTGTTCGTTTTTTATTCTTGAATATTTATTATTTCTAAATTTTGCTGAACGACTTGCTTTTCAGTCCGTCTTTCATTTTCTCTAATATCGATAACTTTAGCAAGCTTTTCTATCAGTCCATTTTCACTTTCTTGAGATATAATTAAATGGATTTTCTTTTCGCCTTTTTTTCTGTTTTCAATCTCATTTAAATAAATTCTTAACAATTCAATCCGCCAAATTTCTTCCATCTGCTCAAATTCTTCCATAACAATTAGTGCATTATTCTCAGAAATCCAGTCCCAATGAAAATCCAAAATTTGGTTTCCATTGTAACTTTTAGCATTATACCAAGGTTCATATAGTTTCTCTTTTTTTATGTAGTCATAGTACTCTTCAAATAACTTCATATTTGAAGGAAAACGAAACACTTCAAAATTCAAACCTATAATTAAATCATTAATAAAGTTCCGTCTTTCAATTTCGGATTTTCCAATAATCAAAAGGTGCTTTTTATTCAATATGTCTTTTGTTTTCTCAATCATTCTTTAAATGACACACAACGCTCTAATAAACTGCGTTTCAATGCTTTTTATTTGTCGTTAAACAAAGTTAGTTAAAAATAATGAAAAAGTCAAATGTATATGGTTTATAATG
>CAKZQD010000186.1 GCA_937139485.1 uncultured Bacteroidota bacterium
ATCTACTTCCCTCAAGGGAAGGACAAGACTCGCAAAATATAACTCGATTTATGTTTAGGTAACTTTACGGACAGTCAATAAAAATTTATAAGACAAGTGTACAAAAAAATAATCTAATAAAAATCACAAAAAAAAGGCACATCGTATTGATGTGCCTTTCAAAAATATATTATTTAATGTTTTAAGTTATTCTTACTTAATCATTATTTTTTCTGTATGCTTTCCTGCTTCTGTAGCTATTTCTAAAGTATAGTTACCTTTTGCAGTATCGCCTAAATTCATTTGAATAGAATTGTTACCGAAATTTAAAATATAAGTTTTAGAAATAACAGTTCTTCCTAAAGCATCATATAAATTTAAAGTTGCAATTTGGCTTTCATTAGAAACTAAATCTAAAGTTACTATTTCTGTTGCAGGATTTGGATATAATTTCAAATCGTTTACATTTATTTCTGTAATTGCATCTGCATCGTTATCTGTAATTGTTAGTTCAAATTTATTTGCATTGCCTATTAATAAACCAGCACTTGGGTTAGAAATAGTAAATTCAAAACCTTCGTTTCCTTCTATAGTTTCATCATCAGTAATTGTAACAGTTATTGAACCAGTTCCACCAGATACAACTACACCAGTTTGTGTTGCAAAATCGCCTATATCATCAGCAGTTCCATTTCCACCAGTTAATGCAACATCTACAGTATAAGAACCACCATTGTCATTTGCAACAGTAAAGTCAATTGTAGTAGTTCCAGCATCTTCTGCTACTGTTGCACCTTGTGCATTAAAGTTAAGAGTTGGATATAAAATAATGTCATCGAAATCTCTTGGTATAATTTGATGATTTTCATCGTGAGGCGCTGTTGGGTCATATTGACTTGCAATACCAATTACATCTATCATTCCAGAATTTGGTGCAGAACCACTATATAAATCAGAATAATCTCTATCAATTCTAATAATTACTGTATCTCCAGATTGGTCTAGTGCTTGCACATCAAAACCAGCATTTGTATTATCTCCAAACCATTGTGCAGGATCTACAAGTGTTAATTCATTCATTCTTACTAAATCAGATTCGTTAGCATCGTTTATTTCTGTAACTACTACAGGTGTCAAAACATTTCCGGTAGATAACACATTCATACTATCTAAAGCTTCTATTCTTACCATTCCAGCAAAGAAACCAATGGTTCCATATATTTCCACTTCGTCTCCTACGGTTACAGACATAGTAGAAAAAGGAGCCGCATTTGAATACACATCTACAGATCCATTTGCATCTTGTATTGAAAATTCTAGTGCATTAAAACCTCTATCCAAACTGTTTACTACTCCTACAAATCTTCCAGAAACTCCAGCAGAAGAAGCACCAGTAGCGTCATTACCGTCTATTAAATCTAATGTAAAGGTTGGTATCTCATTATCTTCTATAGTTAAAGTAAAAATAGAATCAGAACCTATGAATAATCCATTTGTTGCATTTGTTAATGCAAATGTGAATACTTCATCTGTTTCAACAAGTAAATCATCTGTAATATTTACAGTAAATTTCTCTGTTAAGGTATTGAATGTTGCAGTCATAGTAGAAAAATTATCTACATCTGCAACATCACCAGTTACAAGCATTAAATCTACTGTGTGAGCAGAGTTTGTTCCTGTTTGTTGGTAATCTAAATCAATATCAAAAGAAGCATCTCCTTCATTTACAGTTAAAGTATTTGAACTTAGTTCTACAAATGTATCTGCAGGGAAATCGTTGTCAATAATTTTCACATACAATGTTGAATCTGCGCCTACATTTAAACCATTTGCTCCATTTCTTAAAACGATTCTAAACCACTCATCACCTTCTATTAAAGCATCGTCTACTAAAGTGGCATCTAAAGCTTGAGCTGTAAAGTTTGGTAAAACTGCAAAATTATAAGTAAAAGGTAAAGTTACAGGAGCGATAACACTAATACTAAAATCTGAAGCATCTGCTGTAGAAGCAGCATCTAAATGAATTTCAAAAGACTCAGCAACTGGCGAAGCAATAGCAGGATTTATTAATAAAGTATCTAAATGAATAGCTCCATCTGCTTCATTAAATTCAAAAGAATCTGTTTTGAAAGAAATAACTGGTCCAACTAAACAAGGTGTCATATCATGAGATCCAAAACCTACCGTATCATTTGATGGAGTTACATTCCACTCATTCATAGCAGTAGACCAATCGGTGTTACCAGCATTTACATTTGACATTCTTGTTAATGTTTTATTTGCTGTAGAACCACCTGCTACTGCAAATGAAGATCCTGGATCTTCATCAAAATAACCAATAATATCAACAGCTCCAACACCAATCTTCACTAATGCATAAGCATCGTCACCGTTATGAGAAAGACTTCCTGTAGTTACATCTGCTTCTGCAGCATTAATAGAACTAGAGTGAGCTATTACAAAAGTTTCATCAGCTGCTAACATTCCAGTAAGTGTAAATGTATTTACTTGGTTTCCACCATTATTATACATAATCAAAGAATAATCTGCTAAGTCTATAGCTGAAGTTGTTGGGTTATATATTTCTATGGCTTTATTGTTTGAACTACCTTCCATATATTGTGAAAAAAACGGCTCAGAACAAGCAGCTACAGGAACACCTTGCTCTACCACAATTTTTGCTTTCATTCCATTATCAAAATGAGGCGCACAAACATAGTAATATGTTCCAGGAATAAAAAAAACAGTATGTCCTAAAACACCACCGCCAAGTCCTAAACTAAAACCATTTGATGTTGTGTTGTTAGAAGCAAATGTAGATCCATTATCAAAATATTTCTCTTCATATTGTTGTACATCGTGAGAACCTCCTATGCTGAAATCAATTGAATCACCAACACTTATGTTTATACTGTCTGGCGTAAATGTCTGTACTGAATTTGTAACCGTATGTACTGTAGCAAAAGAAACTGCTACAAGCATACTAGCTAAAATACTTAAGTAAATTTTTTTCATATTTTTTGTTTAAAAGTTATAAATTGTAGTGCAAAGATACAAAAAACAATAGTGCGCTGGCTTAATTTAACACGAAGTAATGCACAAAATGTTTACTTTGCCAACAAAAGTTTTTCAATATAAATATTTTCTTTTGTCTGAATTTTTAAAATATAAATCCCATCTATTAAATTAGATAAATTTATATCTGCTATATTTTGATTTATATTGGCTTCAAATGAAACCGCTTGTCCATTTAAAGCACTTAAACTTAAAGTCACAATCTGTTCGTGCTCAGCTAGTTTTACAAAAGATTTTTCTTTTACTGGGTTTGGATATATACTTACATTTTTGGCATTAAACAAATTTTGAATGTCATCTGGTACATTTTGAGCCGTATCTAATGGACAGCTTCCATTTAAAGTAAGTGTTTTAAAATCTATACAAGAAACCCATTCTGGAAAATCTACAAACGGATTTCTATTTTCCTGCAATCCATAGATAAATTCATTTCTTGCTATTTCAAAATTGTCTACCGGGTCATCATTGTGCCACTGCAACAAAAGGTCTACATCTTGCTCGTTTCCTGGGTTGTCTAAGTCGTTAAAAGCCCAAGATGAATTTGCTTTATCATAAGTAACTAAACCATAAAACATAGTTCTAGCTACATTTCCTTTTATATTTTCTTTGGGTTCAAATACATTATCTCCGTTTACATCTGTACCATATTTACTAGATATATCTGACCAAGATTCATTTACTACATCGCCTTGTGGGTGGTTAAAACGTTTAGAATTTACACTGGCTTTTACCATAAATAAATTGTGATAGTCTGAGCCAGGGAAATCAGAAACATCTACATTGCCAGGCATCCAAGATTTGGCAAGCACGTGTTCTTTGTTAAATACACTAGCGTCAAAAGTTCCTTCATCGAAAGTATAAATATTATCTGAATATTCGCAAATAACATATTTCTGCGACTGCCCTCCTATTATAGTATCACGAGCATAAAGTTCTTCATCTACTTCATCATCAAATTCTGTATATTCTTTATGTATGTGATTATATAGCAAGTTAGATAAATCTGAAATAGACTCATCGGTATCTATTCTATAGTTTTTGTAATAGTTTCCAATAGTTTTTCCTGATGTAACCACACTTCCAGTTAATGGGTTGGTAGTGAGGTAATTAGGATTTGCTCCATTGTTGTCATTATAAGCAAATACAGCAAAAAAGTATTCTGTATTTGCTACTGCTTGCCTAAAAGTTGTAAATGAATTGGTTATATTACCAATAACTTTTCCATTTCCTATCCACTCGCCTTTTTTATACACCGTACCGTCTACTGGTACAGCAGTAATTGCACTTGTGCTTCGCAATACTAAATACTTAGCGGCATCAGAACTTTGAAAACTCAAACTCATTCCATAAGCTTTTACGCCCAAAAAAATTAAATCTGTAGGCTGACTGGCAGGTTGTGTTTGTGCAGTTAAAATTTGAAAACTAAAAGAAACAAAAAGTAATGAGAATATATTTTTGAAAGTCATATTTTGATTGTTGACTGTAAAGATAATGAATAATTTAAAATACACTAAAGTGTTACAACTAAGCTAATTCGGTAAATTTTGAAATATACTTGCAGATTTTATGTATCATAAAATTAAAGTTAGTAAAGTCATTTAGCTTTCGAAATTGTTAATTGACTTTTTCATAATAATTTGATTTAAGTGTTAAGATAAAATTTACACATTTAAATGTAAAAGTCTTTTATATTTTTAACTATCAAAAACAAATAAAATTTCTATGTATAAATCCAAGCCCAATAAACAAACACAAATTGAAAAGCCAACCTTAAAGCCAAAGCCCAAACTGGTGCTTTTAATTCTGGAATGGTTTTTCCTTTGGTAGTAAAATGATAAATATTTGCTGGAAAAACGGCAATTAATAAAGCAATAATTCCCCAAGCTGCCAAACTTCTTACAGTTGGAAAAAATAACATTATTCCTAGAATTATTTCAGCAACACCACTTATCCAATTTAACCATTTATGAAAAGGTAAATATGGTGGAATAATGCGTAAATAAAATTCAGCATTTTTGAAATGATTTAAACCTGCTATAATATAGAAAATAGCCATAATAATGAGTGAGAATTCTTTTATTGTCATTACTTATCAGAATTAAATTCTTGCTCTAATTGTTCTACAAACTTTTCAAAACCAAAATTAGATTTTGACTTTTTGATGATGTCTTTTTGTTTCTTTAAAATTGAAGTAATTCCTTCATAGGTATCTTTAGATTTACCTTTATCGCCAATTGGCTTAAACTTTCCATCTTTTCTAATCTTAAATCTTAGTTTAGGTAAACATTTATTTACAGTTGAGTTTTTATGCGAACTATCAATTATACCTAACAACCAACATTCTGGACTATGCATTCCTAAAGCAAAAATAATTTTGTCGTGATTTTCTA
>CAKZQD010000187.1 GCA_937139485.1 uncultured Bacteroidota bacterium
TTTGACATATACATTAAGTGATTTTTGGTTTAGAAGACCAAAATTTGACTAACGATTTAAAAACTTGAATATTTTTTAACCTAAAAATTAGAAAACATGAAAAACTTGAAAAAAATAATAACAGCTACATTCTTAAGCATCGGTTTAATAACTTTTGCACAAGATGCGCCAAGACAAGATAAAATTGATGCTGTTACAGCTAAAACTTTTGCTGCTTGCGAAAACGGACCAAGTTCTATTGCTGAATTAAGTGATAATTTAAAAGAAAAAGCTTCTTTATACTCTGAGTACTACAAACAAAAAGACTATAAATCTGCTATTGGATTTTGGAGACCATTATTTTTTAATGCACCTAAATACAGTAAAAATTTACACTTAAGAGGTGCTAAAATGTATAAAGATTTTGCTAAAAAAGCTGAAGGTGATATCAGAGAAGCATATTTAGATACTTTATTTGCTATTCACGAAACGAGAATAAAGTGTTTTGGCGTTTCTTCTAAATTAGTAAAAGGTAAAGCATTTGACTACTATGGCTTTAGAGCTAAAGGAAATCATGAATTTGTTTATGGTTTATTTAATGATGTTTATGAAGAGTTAAAAAAGGAAGAAAATGTAAATGGAGCAGATCCTACTTTCTTATTATTTTGGATGAAAGCTACCATAAGAGCACATAAGTATGCTAAAACAATAGATGAAGATGAAGTATTTGAGAAGTATGACATTATAAGCACTATTTGTGAAGAAAACATGGCACAAGATAAAGATGCAGGTAAGTACAAAGGTGCAATAGACGCTGTAACAGAAGAATTGAAGAAAGGCGGTTATTTAACTGCTGAAAAAATTATGCAAATGGCAGAAACTAAGTTTAGAGCTAATTCTGAAGATGAAAATACTATAATAAAAGCTTATAAAGCAATGAAAGCTTGTGGTAGTGAATGTACAGGGACTCCATTATTTACAGAAATAGTTACAAAATTAGTAGAAAAAAGACCAAGTACAGGTTTATACAAATTTTTAGCGAGTAAAGTTTCTAGTGATGGTAATGAAAGCTTAGCAATTTC
Organism: uncultured Bacteroidota bacterium; assembly: GCA_937139485.1. GTDB lineage: Bacteria > Bacteroidota > Bacteroidia > Chitinophagales > UBA8649 > CAKZQD01. The sequence continues at coordinate 1,062 of CAKZQD010000187.1, forward strand.
TTACTTAGAAAAAGCCATTGATTTAGAAGATAATAATGATGATAAAGTAAGTTTGTATTATCAAATTGCTAGAAAGAAAATTACGATTGGTAGTTTAAGTTCTGCTAGAGAATATGCTAGAAAAATGTTAGCATTAAATCCTAATTCTGGACCTGCTTATATGATAATAGCTAGTACCTACGCAGCAAGTGGAAAAATTTGTGGTACTGGTAATGATTTTAAAAGTCATACCGTTTCTTGGGCAGCTATAGATACTTGGAGAAAAGCAATATCTGTAGATTCAAGTGTAAAAGAAGATGCACAAAAACAAATAAATAGATATAGTCAGTATATGCCTTCTAAAGAAGAATTGTTTTATGAAGGAATTACAGTTGGTTCATCTTATACAATAAGTTGTCTTGGAGTTACAACTATAGTAAGAGCTAGTAACTAAATTATAGAATGACGCATTCTTATAAACATAAATTTAAAGCGTTTCATTTTTTGATGAAACGCTTTGTTGTTTTTATACTATTGCTCAGTACTTTTTCTTGCACCAACAAAATGGAAGAAATTGAAGAAATTGAAGCCAAAAAATTTATTAAAGAAGAATTTGGAAGCAATGTAGAAATACTAATTACCAAAAAAGGAAAGGCAAATACTAAAATAATAGCTCCAAAAGTTATTAGAAACTATGCTTCAAAACCTTTTAACGAGTTTCCCGAAGGAATGATTCTGAAAGTATTTAATGAAGCTGGCGAACAAGAAAGTACACTTACAGCAAACTATGGTAAGCTTGGCGATGGTTCTTCAGAAATGATTGCAAAAGATAGTGTAGTAGTTATAAATAAAAAAGGTGAAACTTTAAATACCGAACATCTTATTTGGGATAAAAAGAAATCTCTAATTAGAACAGAAGGCTTTGTAAAAATACATACCGAAGATGAAATAATATATGGCGATGGTTTTGAAAGCAATGACGATTTTACCGAATATACCATTACCAATATTCACGGTATGGTAAATGTTAAAGAAGGCGAATAGAATAATTGAAATTATTCCAACTTAGGCAGAAATATCTCATTAGCTTAACTTATAAGCCTATTTTTTTTGTAAACCTAGAAGCTAACAGAATAATCTCTTAGCAAGAATATAAAACATAAACTTACAATGACTATCCGTTTAAAGGCATAAATAATTAATCGGTTTATGTTTTGCGAGTCTTGTTCTTCCCTTGAGGGAAGTAGATGTGTGATTTTTGTCGAAGAATAACCCTCTTATTTCCCTCAAGGGAGAAACATTCTTCGCAAAATTAGACTTAATGTATTTAAACGGATAGTCATAAAACTTACTATATTTGTTATGTGAAATCATTTTCAATTTTATTTTTTCTCTTCATAAATTTTAATTTACTTGCACAAACTAATTTAACGCAAACTATAAGTGGAAGCATAAAAGATGCTGAAACCAATCAAGAAATTTTTGGTGCTAATGTTGTTTTACTAAACACAAAACCTCTTTTAGGAACGACTTCCGATATTAATGGAAATTTTATAATTACGAACATTCCAGTAGGTTTACATAATATTAAAATTTCTTATTTAGGCTACGAAAATATTTTTTTTAATGATGTTTATATTACCGCCGCAAAAGGTTTAAATATAGATGCAATGCTTCAAGAAGATATAGTTTCTGTAAAAGAAATAAACATAACTGCCAAACGAAATAAGGAAAACATAAATGAAATGGCAAGCGTTTCGGTAAATACGGTTACTTCTAAAGAAGCAGAACGAATTTCTGGTGGAATTGCCGATCCGCAGAGAATTATGCTTTCTTATGCTGGTGTAAAAAACCAAGGCGATGTAAATAATGGAATAAGTATAAGAGGAAACAATCCTACAAGTATGCAATGGCATTTGGAGGGAATAGAAATTCAAGACCCAAATCATTTTACACTTGGTGGCGCATTTGGTGGCAGATACAAAAACGGCGCTGTAAATGCAATAAGTGGCAATTTACTTCAAAATATCAATTTGTACACTGGTGCTTTTCCAGCACAATACGGCAATGCCACTGCTGGCATTATGGATTTAACACTAAGAAAAGGAAACGATAAAAATTTTGAATACAACTTTAATCTTGGTGTTTTAGGTTTGGAAGCATCCGCTGAAGGTCCTTTACAAATGGGCGGATCTTTTTTAGTTTCTTTTAGATATTCTACTTTAGATATTATGGGAAATGCAGGTTTTGATGTAGGCGAAGCAAAAATTGGCTACAGAGATATAAACTACAAAGTAAATTTACCAACTAAAAAATTTGGAACTTTTACAGCTTTTGGTCTAGCTGGTTGGAGCGATTCTAAAGCATTAACAAATTTCAAACAAAATGAAGCCTTTTGGCAAACAACTTACAATAATTCTGTATTTGGTTTTTCGCATCAAATAAATGTTTCTAAAAAATCCTATATCAAAAATATAATTGCTTTTTCTAGTACAAAAAATCACTATCACGACTATATTTCTTCAGGTTTTAACAATGAGGCTTATGAAAAATTTACTTACAGAAACAACACCCAAACATTAAGATATGTTTTAAATTTTCATAGTAAAATAAACCGTAAAAATGTATTGGTAAGTGGTATAAAAATAAACCTTCCCAAAGTAAATTTTAAAAAAGCAACAGAAAATATAGACAATATATATTTTGCAAGTAGAGAAAACATATCATTTAAAAATGCTAGTGCATATTTACAAGCATATTCTCAATGGAAACACAAACTAAACAACAAACTACATGTAATGACAGGTTTGCATTTTAATATGCTCACATACAATTCTAAATATAGTATAGAACCTAGATTGAATATAAAATGGAATCCTAGTCAAAAACATCAGATAAATTTTGGTGCTGGACTTTTTTCTAAAATTGAGTTTTTACCTATTTACATGAGTAATACTACAAGCTATACTCAAGATAGAAATTATTTTACAATAGATATAGATAGTGGTCAGTTAAATAAAAACTTAGAACTTTCAAAGTCTTTTCATATAGCGGCAAGTTATATTTATAAGCCATTTAATGATTTAAGTTTTAAAATAGAACCGTATTTACAATATCATTTTCATGTGCCTCAAAGTACTAGTACAAGATATATTTATGAATTTAATGACTACCCAAACCCACCAAAATTGATAGATTCAAATTATTATTATTTTTCTACATTAAATGGCACTAATGATTTTTACAACACAAAATTAGAAAACAATGGAACCGGTTTGAATTATGGATTAGAAATAACTGCACAAAAACATTTTGCTAAAAACTATTATCTACTTATAGCCAGTTCGGTATATAGATCGTTTTACAAAGTTCCAAAACTAGAGCGGTGGAAAGCAACATCTTTTGATGGCTTGTTTACATTTTCTGCCTCCGCAGGAAAAGATTTTATTTTAGGAAAATTAAAACAAAACAAACTGAGTTTAAACGCAAGAATATTATGGTCGGGTGGCTATATAGGTTTTAACGAATTTGGCAATGAAGAACGCAGCAAAAACTACTACAAACTAGATACAAGAATTGCCTATATTTTAAACAAAAAGAACTTTACTTTCACTACTGCTTTAGATTTGTTAAATACTACAAATCATAAAAACGAAACCAATGATTTTTTGGTTCAAGGTACTGGAATTTTACCTGTTTTGAGTTTTAATTTTAGATTTCAAACCAAAACTAAAGAATAAATTCACGAAGTTCGTTTACTGTTTCTACAACTTTATTTGGTCTTGCATCTACTAAATCTTTATGCTTTCCATAGCCATAATTTACCGCTATGCAATCCATGTTGTGATATTGTGCACCTTTAATATCGTAAATGGTATCTCCTATCATTACACAATCTTCGGCATCAAATAAATCTAAATCTTTCATTACTGAACCTATTACTCTATCTTTTGGGAAAAGTTCTCCTTTTAGCTTGCTACCTTGTATCGAATCAAAAAAATGCATCAACTCAAAATTTTTTAATATTTGTTTTGCGTATACGGTTGGTTTTGCCGTTGCAATACTTATAGATTTATCTGCATTTTTTAAGTCTTGAAGCATTTCTTTCACTTCATAATAAAGTGCAGTTTCTAAATAACCTTTATTGCTATAATAAGCTCTAAATTTGACTATAACTTCATCTATTTTTTCTTTACTAAAACCATAATGCTTTTCAAATGTAGAATGCAAAGATGGACCGATAAAAGATTGTAGTTTTTCCTTGTCGTTTTCAATAATTCCTTCTTGTTTCAAAGCATATTGAAAAGCTTTTTTAATTCCAATTTGAGAATCAAATAAAGTTCCGTCAAAATCGAATATAATGTATTTCTTGTTTTTCATTTATTTATTTTGTAAGCTGTCTTTAGGTAAAAAAGTCATTGAAACAGAGTTTACGCAGTAACGCAAACCTGTTGGTGCAGGTCCATCTTCAAAAATATGACCAAGATGTCCTCCACATTTAGCACAGAGAATTTCTGTTCGCTTCATTCCATAAGAATTATCTACCTTTTCTGTTATGGCTTTATCGTTTATTTGGTCAAAAAAACTTGGCCAGCCGCTTCCACTTTGAAACTTTGTAGTAGAAGAAAACAATTGATTTTTACAAGCAGCACATGCGTAAACACCTTCGGCTTTGTTGTATAAATATTTTCCTGTAAAAGCTCTTTCCGTTTCGCCGCCACAAAGCACTTTATAAGATTCTGGATCCAATTCTTGTTTCCATTCCTTATCGGTTTTTACGACTTCAAATTTAGATTCTTCTACTTTCTTTTCTTGTGCTTGAGAACATGAAAAGAAAAACAAACTGAGAAATAATAGTTTAAATATCTTCATTAAATAAAGATACGTAATTTAGTTAAATAAAGGATTTAAAAGATGTTAAGTACTATTTAAGTACTGTTCTAAAAATATAATCCCATAACTTGCTCGAAATACCAAAACCAAGATCTGGTTCTGTATAATGATGTTTCATGTGATATTCCTTCAACTCTTTGTAATATGGATTTGTAATATTCATATGATGTTGAGAATAATGTACCATATCGTAATATAAATATCCTGATACTATTCCTGCAAAGATTGAAGGTATTAATTCTGTTGCACCAAATAAACTGGTAACTCCATACAAAATAGAATAAGTAATTACAGCTAAAATAAGACTTACTGATGGTGGCATTACAAGTCTTTTTGAATCTTGAGGATAATCGTGATGAATACCGTGAACTAGAAAAAGAATTTTTTCTTGCGTTTTATTTTTGGGTTCAAAATGAAAAGCCCAACGGTGCAAACTATATTCCATAAAAGTCCAAATAACTACTCCAATAGCAAAGAAACCAGCAAATTTAAGATATGAAGTTTCGTTTACAAACAATGCTAAATAAATAAAGAAAGCAATCATTGGTACATAAATAATAGGCACTACCCACCAGGTAACTCTAGATAAAAAATCTAAAATTGGATTTTCAAAAATTCTTGGAGATACATCTTCTGTGCTTACAAATAGTTTTCCTTTATGAGCCATAACAAATAAAATTTGGCACAAAAATACAACATAAATAAATTAGTCTTATGATAGAAATTAGTTTTTTAAATTAGCTTTACATTGCCATGCATCAAAATTTACTCCAAGCCATCTCCTATTTCATAGATTTATCTCTTGAAGAAAAGGAATTTATAATGAAGTCTTTCAAGTTCAAAAGTCTTAAAAAGAAAGAACAATTATGCTCATTGGGTTCTATTTCTAAAGAGGTGTATTTTGTAAAAAGCGGTTTGCTTAGATTATATTATTTACATAAAGGCAATGAAATAACAGCTTTTTTGTTTTCCGAAAATTTATTTGCGAGTGCTTTTCCTAGTTTTTTAGAACAAAAACCTAGCGAACAAGTTTTGGAGGCTTTGGAAAATACTGAAGTTTTTTTTATTTCAAAAGACAACTTAGAACAACTTTACAAAGATGTTCCAAAGTTTAATATTGTTACAAGAAAGCTTGCAGAACAGCGTTTTATAAATGCACAACGGTTTTTTGTTTCACATTTAACACAAACTCCAGAAGAGCGTTATCGTCAATTTTCTCAAAATTTTCCAGATTTAATACAGCGTGTTCCGCAACATATTATTGCTTCATTTCTTGGCATTACGCCAGTTTCTTTGAGTAGAATTAGGAATAGGAAGAAGAAAAGTGTTTGACTTTGTTTTAATTGTTGGAAGTTTGAAGTTGGGTGTTTGAAATTTTGTTTACTTAACATTTTAAGACTATCTTTTAAAAAAAATATATTCTCGTATTTACAATGAACGTATTAAAAAATTATTTTCATTCGGTTTCAGTAGGTTTAAGATTGCTTCAAACTCTGAGACGTTTTCGCAACGACGGAAAGTTGCTATTATGTGTAATCTCAAACTTTAATTAACAATTGTTAATGAAAAGCAGTATTTCACCATTTACTTTTGTGGTATGAGAAATATAGAAACAGAAATAATTATTTATGCAAGTAAAGAAAAAGTTTGGAGCATACTTTCAGACTTTAAAAATTACAAAAATTGGAATCCATTTATAAAACACTCAGAAGGAGAAATGAAAATAGGTGGAAAACTAGAAAATCACATTTATATTGATGATAAAAAAAATGTTTTTAACCCAACAATTTTAGAACTTACGCCAAACAAGAGCTTTTACTGGCTGGGAAGTTTACTTTTTAAAGGTTTTTTTAGCGGAAGACATTACTTCGAAATACAAGAAATTTCAGAAAATAAAGTAAAACTCATTCACGGAGAAGATTTTACGGGAATGATAAGCAGTTTGGTTTTTAATAAAATAAGCGAAAGCACAAAAGCTGGTTTTGTAATGATGAACAAAGCATTGAAGTTGGAAAGTGAGAAATAGTTTTTAATAAAACTAGTCTGCACCTGTTTGTCCAGAATATAGATTGCCCACAAAAAGTAACTTAGAATGAAAGTAAAATTGTTTCTGAAAAAGGAACATTTGTGTAGAATGTAATCAATAAATAGCTTTTTTTTTAGATTTGCAAAAATTCAATTATTTTTTCTGATGTTTTTTTTTACATCGTAAAGACTAAGTTGTATAAATTCAAAACCTAAATCTTAGTTGATTATTTCAATTTGCTAGATATGCTTCAAAAGTTTACAAGCTATTAATATACTCATCTATATAATTCCAGTTTACAGGTATCCAATAGTTTAAGTAGGCACGCTCAGAAGTTAAATCTACATTTTTACCCCAAATTTGATTATCGATTTCTATAAGGTTTGATTGATTTAAAGTTTCAAAATTTTCATCAAATAATCCAATTAATGTACTCGGAGACATTTCGTTGTTTTTTAGAACTGCCCATCTTGTTTTGAGCTTTTCTCTAAACATTTCTGGGTTTAGAGCCAGTAGTCTGTCATATATTCCATTGCTTACCAAGCCTTGTGGTTTAACTTTGCTGGCAGTAAAATCTCTTCCCCAAGAAGAATCCAAATCCCAAGGAATTATCTTAAACGGTTCATTTAAATCTTTTTTGTATAAATACCAATTTTTTCCTACGCTATCATAGCCTTTTAAAATATTTACATACAAAAAATAGTCTATAAAATTATCAAAATCAATAACTTGTGCTATTTGTGTTATAAAATTGATGTCGCTTTGTTGCGTTACCAAATCAGATAAGGCATTTATTGTAGACCAATCATGCCCACCAAAATCAGGGTTTGGAAATTTCTGCTCCCAACCAGCCCAATAAGGCCCTATGCTTTTAGTTTTTGGATGTTTTCTAAAATAGGTCGTTTCTAAATTTTGTTTGCCTGTTATTAAAACAGATTCTGCATTGATGTCGAGAAATGTTTCATTTAGTTTTTCGCAAAAAGTATACAAACCCAAAGATTCGTAATTAAGAAAAACTTCAACAAATTCGCAAGAAGTACCAATGTGTTTAAAGTCTGTATTTAAATTTTGCCACAAAGCCAGGCTTGTCAGGTTTCTTGTTTTGGCTTTATCTATATACATAGCATCAAGCACCCAGTCGATATTTTGTTTTTTATTGAAAAAAGCAAGTGATTTTTCATTATTCATATCAAAACTATTGAGCAATTTAAAACCCATAGATTTTTTTGGATGTGCCAAAGCAGAAATACCTCTGTGTTCTATCCCGATAATGTTATTTACGGTTTCAAGATTGGTTTTAGCATAGTTTACTATAATTCTAGCATAAGATTTTGGTTCGTTTTTAATTTTATCTAAAGCTACAATTTGTACCGTAGGAATACTGGTAAAATAAAGCGTAAATTCATTTTTTTCGTCATTTGTTGTAAACTCTAGCTCGTAAGCGGTGTTTATAGCTATGTCTCCAAACTTGTTTTCTACACCGTTTTCAAACAAAATACCATTAAATTTTAAGGAAGTATAGTCTTGAAAAGTAACAAAAGCAGTAAAATTTGAAATACTATTTTGAACTATCGGAAATCTAAAGCTTTTACTTTCTATGTCTAGTGCGCAGTTTTTTCCATTGATGTTGAGCAATAGCGGTAGTTCTAAATTATCATTTGCTGGGCTGTCAAAAATCCATTTTTCTTTTTTACAAGCCGAAAAAAACAAAACAAAGAAAAGCAATATTTTTATACTGTTGTTTATCATTTTTTTGTTCTTTTGTTTTTAATTTTTTGTTCAAATTCAAATGTATAGTACAGTTTTAAAAACACATAATTTAAAGGATTTGCTTTACCTAGTTCACGTTCGTAAGCTAGAGCATAATTAAATTCGCCCAGTTTATTTTTCCATTTACTGCCCAGTATAAATCTCATTTGGTTAAAAAACGCCAACCTACTTGGTTTCATTTCTCTAAAAAGTTCAGCATTTAAATATATTTGATGATCTTCTATGCTGTAATCAAACTGTAGTTTATTTCTTAAATTAGATTCTGTACCACTGTATCCATAGCCAGAAAAATTAAATTCGGTAATGT
>CAKZQD010000188.1 GCA_937139485.1 uncultured Bacteroidota bacterium
ACAGTAAATGGATTTGGAAAGAAAGAGTTTACAAATATTCAATAGGAAAACCAGATAGTCCACCAGTTCCAATGCCGCAAAACAAAGGTGGTGGCAAAAGCCTGTTTGGGCAATAATTTCATTTATTAATCTAGCTTAACTACTTGTCGCATTATTATTACGATATTTGCTTTTCAATAAAAAAAACAATTATGAAAAAAGCAAAAATTATTTATCTAATTAGCACAGGTTTATTAAGCCTTATGATGTTAATGTCTGCAGGAATGTATATAGTTAAAAATGCTGATGTTTCGGTTATATTTAGTGGTTTGGGTTTTCCAACTTACATTATTTACCCTTTGGCTGTAGCTAAAATTTTAGGAATAATAGCTATTTGGGCAAAAAAATCTCAAAGTTTAAAAGAATGGGCTTATGCAGGTTTTTTCTTTGATTTTGTGTTAGCTGCTTCTGCTCATATAGCCGTTTCAGATGGTGAGCATATTCCAGCTATTGTAGCTATTATTTTATTATTTGTTTCTTACTTTTCTGAAAGAAGAATATCTGCATCAAATTAATTTACTTTTTGATTAGTTTGTTTAAAAAAACCTTTTTTGTACTAAAGTCAATAAATATAGTGCTTTATAGAAGTCCTAATTTTATTTTTTCAGCACTTGTACTTCTTTATTTAATTTATAATAGGAGTTTGCACATTTAGTAATTAGCTAAAAACTATTTTTGTCAAAAAAATAATAAAATGACTAAAATAGGAATTGATGACATGGCTTTTTATGTGCCAAATCTTTACTTAGATATTGAAGATCTTGCTCAAGCTAGAAATATTGAATATGCTAAACTAAATAAAGGATTGGGTTTAAAAACAATGTCTTTAATTGATGTAAATGAAGATGCATCTAGTATGGCAGCAAATGCTATTTTAAGTTTAATTGAAAAAAATAATCTTAAACCAAGCGATATAGGTAGAATATATGTAGGTTCAGAATCTGCAACAGATGGAGCAAAACCAATTGCATCTTATGTGGTTTCTATGCTTTCAGATTATTTCAAAGAGGAATTTGGCGAAAAATCATTTATGCATACAGATTGTGTAGATATGACTTTTGCCTGTATAGCAGGTATAGATGCAATGCATACTATTATAGACTGGGTAAAAGCAGACAATGAAAGAGTTGGAATTGTAGTAGCTACAGATAATGCAAAATACGAATTAGAAAGCACAGGTGAATATACACAAGGAGCTGGTGCAGTAGCAAGTTTAATAAAAGCTAATCCTAGGTTGATTTCTTTTAGTAAAGAAGTGGGTGTTTCTGCAATTGGTGAGCACGATTTTTTTAAGCCGCTAAGAAAAGTGAAAAGAAACACTTTGATAAATGAAAAAGAAGCAAAAGATATTCCCAATATAATATCTTCAAAAGATGAATATTTGGAGATTCATAAAATTTTCCCAGTTTTTGATGGGCAGTATTCTAACAAATGTTATTCCAATAGAATGTCAGAAGCTTATAATCATTTTGAGGAGCAAAAAAGCTCACACAATTTAGAAAACTGGAATAAAATTATTTTTCATTTACCCTATGCTTTTCATGGCAAAAGAGCTTTTGCAGAAGTTTTTTGGGATACCTATAAAACAAATTCTCGTTTAAAGCAAGAATTGTTAGCATTGGATTCTAATTTTGAAAACGCACCAAACCCAAAATTAGTTACCAAAACACCAATGTATAAAGAGTTTGTAAATTCTAAAGTTGAAAAGGGTCAGCGAGCTTCATCTTATATAGGTAATATGTACACAGCTTCTATTTTTATGTCTTTAATGAGTATGTTAGAGTCAGAACTAAATGAAAATGTAGAAATAGCAGGAGAAACTATAGGTTTTTGTGCTTATGGTAGTGGTTCTAAATCAAAAGTTTTTGAAGGCGAAGTTCAAGAAAATTGGAAAGATGTAGTTTCAAAATTTAATCTGTTTGAAAGTCTAAAAACTAGAGAAGCAATAAGTTTTAATACTTATGAAAAACTACACGCTGAGCAGTTAGAAAAAAATATTCAATTACCGGTTAATAAATTTTATTTGAATGATATTTCTGAAAATGCTGATTTATATGGAGTAAGAACCTATAGGTTTGCAAAATAAACACCTCTTTTGGTGTGGTTTATTTTGCAAATTTATTTAGGAAGTAAGATATAAGTACTAAAATTTCATATTGCAAATTATTAGCAGTATTAAAATTAGAAGGCGTAATTATAATTTGAAATGGAATATCTTATCAGTAAATATTAATTTTGTTTTGTTATATAAATAAAAGCAGAAAAAAATAATGGCATTAATAAAAGATATAGAAGGTGTTTTACCACAAATAGACCATACCTGTTACTTAGCAGAAACTGCAGTAGTAATAGGAAAAACAAAAATTGGAAAAAATAGTTCCGTTTGGTTTAATGCAGTAATTCGTGCAGATGTAAACGAAATTCATATAGGCGACTATACAAACATACAAGATAATGCTTGTGTACATTGCACATTTCAAAAAGCCGCCACAGTTATTGGAAATTATGTAACAGTAGGTCATAATGCTGTAGTACATGGTTGCAAAGTAGAAAACAATGCACTTATAGGAATGGGCGCAGTAGTAATGGACGAAGCTGTAATTGGCGAAGGCGCCATAGTAGCAGCAGGAGCAGTAATTACAGAAAAAACAATAGTACCACCAGGAACAATTTGGGCAGGAGTGCCAGCAAAGCAAGTAAAAGAATTGAACAAAGAAAAAGTGATGCAATATTTAGGAGCACACGCAGAAAGATACCATAACTATACAAAGTGGTGGTATACCGAAGAAAAATAAATTATTATGGAAGAACAAGTAGTTTTAGTAAACAAGCAAGATGAAGTTTTAGGACTTATGGGCAAAATGGAAGCACACGAAAAAGGCGCTTTGCATCAAGCAATAAGTATTGTAGTATTTAATAAAAAAGGAGAAATGCTACTTCAGCAGCGTGCAGCAAAAAAATATCATTGGGCAAATATCTGGAGCAATACCGTATGTACACATCCAAGAGAAAATGAAACACATCAAGCATCAGCAAATAGAAGATTGGTAGAAGAATTAGGTTTTTCTACAGAATTAAAAGAAGTTTTTTCATTTATTTATAAAGCAAATGATGAAGAAAGTGGACTTATAGAACATGAATATGACCATGTGTTTATTGGTGAATATGAAGGAGAAATTCCTTATAATACAGACGAAGTACAAGATGTAAAATGGATAAGTGTTGCAGACCTTCTAAAAGATGTAAATTTAAAGCCAAATAAGTATTCATTTTGGTTTAAAATTATTTTAAAAGAGATGGCAAAACGTAAACTTTTAGAGGCTTAATAGGTTTAAATGCTTTAAAGTTGGTTCATTTAAGGTCAAAAAGTAGTCTTTTATTATAGAAATTAATTTTTTTTTTTAACTTTAACACTACTAACCAATAAAAAACAACCCTTAATAATGAGAAAAGCAGATTTAGTAAACAAAATTTCAGAGAAAACTGGAATACAAAAAATTGACGTTTTAGTAACATTAGAAAGCTTCTTTAAAGAAGTAAAAGATTCATTAAAAGACGGTGAAAATGTATATGTAAGAGGATTTGGATCTTTTATAGTAAAAGAAAGAGCCGAAAAAATTGGAAGAAATATTAAAAAGAACACCGCTATAATTATTCCAGCACATAAAGTACCCGCTTTTAAACCTGCAAAAACTTTTGTAGAAGCTGTTAAAAAAGCAAATTAAGTATTCTTTTTTTAGGCATAAAAATACTTTCTCTAGTAAATTACAGTTTCTTTTTTAAAAATCAGTATTAACTATAAAATCTCTTATAAAAAAGTGTATCTTTGCTGGCCGTAAGAAATAGAATAAACCAATTTAGGTAAATGCTTTTTTTTGCTCGAAAGTAAAATTATTTATAAAAACATATAAAATTTGGAAATATGCCAAGTGGAAAAAAACGTAAAAGACATAAGATTTCTACACACAAGAGAAAGAAAAGATTAAGAAAGAATAGACATAAGACTAAGAAATAATTTCACTTATAGAGCTGTACTATTTGTTTAGTACAGCTTTCTATTCTAAAATCTTAATTCTTCTTGGAAAAGGAACTTATAATACAAAACACCAATAGTGGTGCAGAAATAGCCTTACTAGAAGATAAAAAACTAGTAGAGTATCATCAACAAAAAGATAACTCTCAATTTAAGGTTGGAGATATATTGCTCGGTAGGGTTAGGAAAGTTATGCCTGGTCTTAACGCAGCATTTGTAGATGTTGGTTATAAGAAAGATGCATTTTTGCATTACACAGATTTAGGCGCCGCTTACAAAACATTTAATCATTACTTTAAGCCAGTTTTTGGTGGTAATATAAATGATGCAAGTCTAAAAAAATTAACATATCTTCCCGAATTAGATAAAAAGGCAAACATTAAAGATGTTATAAAGCCCAAAGACTTATTGGTTGTTCAAGTTTTTAAAGAAGCTATAAGCACCAAAGGTCCAAGACTTACTACAGAACTATCTTTACCAGGTCGTTTTTTAATACTAAAACCTTTTGCAGACTTTGTAGCTATTTCAAAAAAAGTAAAAAACAAAGAAGAAAAAAAGCGATTAGAAATATTGCTAAATAGCTTGAAACCCAAAAACATGGGTATAATTGTAAGAACTTCTGCCGAAGGTAAAATTGCATCTGAATTACATAAAGATCTTCAAAATTTAATAGAAAAATGGGAAGCTTTGCTTGAAAAAGTAAAGAATGGAAAAAATAAAGACGTAGTTCACAAAGAAATAGATAAATCATCATCTTTAGTTAGAGATATTTTCTCTGAAGATTTTACTGCAATTCACACAGCCGATAAAGCAATGGCAGCAGAACTAGATGAATTTGTTCTCAATTTTGCTCCAGAAAAAAAAGATATTGTAAAGCTATACAAAGGTAAAACTCCAATTTTTGATAATTTTGGAATTACAACACAAATAAAATCTGCTTTTGGAAAGACTGTTGGTTATGGAAAAGGACAATATTTAGTTATAGAACATACAGAAGCACTGCATGTTGTAGATGTAAATAGTGGTTTTAAGAAAGGACTTTCTGGAAGTCAAGAAGAAAATGCACTTTCAGTAAATTTAGGCGCAGTAGATGAGCTTGCACGCCAGTTAAGATTACGAGATATAGGCGGTATTATAGTAGTAGATTGTATTGATATGAAATCTGCAGATAGCAGAAAAGAAGTCAATGAAAGAATGAAAACGCTCCTGAAAAGAGATAAAGCCATTACGTCTGTTTTACCACTTTCTAAGTTTAATTTAATGCAAATTACACGTCAGCGTGTGAGGCCGCAAATTGAAATAAAAACTAAAGAAAAATGCCCAACTTGTGATGGATCAGGAAAAATAGAACCATCTATTCTATTAATGGAAGAACTTGAAAACAAAATAGAATATCTTACAGAAAACGATAAAGACTTTACATTAGAACTTCACCCTTATATATATGCTTTTATAAATAAAGGTCTGTATTCTTTAAAATGGAAATGGAGTTGGAAATATAAAAAAATTATAAAAACAAGTCCAGATAATAATTTGGCACTTACAGCATACAAATTTGTAAATGCTGAAGGTAAACACATAACAGATTTAATTTAAAAATAAAAACATATATACTATGCAAAAATTTTCAGAAATAGAATACAAAAGACCTAATTTTGAAACTTATAAAGCGGAGTACTTTAGTGTTTTAGAAAAATTAAAAGTAGCCAACACATACGAAAATCAAAAGGATTTAATTTACAAGATTAATGACTTGAGTAATGATTTTGATACTGCAATAAATCTTATTTATGTAAGACATACTATAAATACAGAAGATAAATTTTATGAATCAGAAAAAGAATGGATGGATGAAACTATGCCAGAACTTTCTATGCTTTCTTTAAAATATTATGAAGTATTAGTAAAATCTGAATTTAGACCAGCTCTTGAAAAAGAATTTGGAGAACAATTATTTACCATTGCAGATTTTCAAATAAAACAAACAGATGAAAGACTGGTAGAAGACCGAAAAAAGGAAAATAAACTTGGTTCGGAATATGCTAAACTGTTAGCTTCAGCCAAAATAGAATGGGAAGGAAAAGAACTAAATTTGAGTCAGTTGGTGCCTTTTAAAGTTTCGAAAGACAGAGCAATAAGAAAAAAAGCCGCAGACGCAGTTTTTAATTTTTTAGGAGAAAATGTTAAAGAATTAGATAGAATTTATGATGAAATGGTTCATCTAAGGCACGGAATGGCTAAAAAAATTGGTCTTGATAATTTTGTAGAACTTGGTTATTACCAAATGATGCGAAGTGATTATAATCCTAAAATGGTGACCAAGTTTAGAAAAAAGGTTCAAGATTTGATTGTTCCATTAGTGGAAAAACTAAACAAAAGACAAGCAAAAAGAATTGGTTTAGATGCATTAAAGCATTATGATGACGGTTTTAGATTTAAAACAGGAAACCCAGAACCAAAAGGAACTCCAGAATGGATTATAGAAAACGGAAAGAAAATGTATGCCGAGCTTTCTCCAGAAACTAACAAATTTTTCGACTTTATGACAAAGTACGAATTGATGGATTTGGTTACAAAAAAAGGAAAGTCAACTGGTGGTTACTGTACGTTTATAGCAAACTATGGCGCACCGTTTATTTTTTCAAATTTCAATGGAACATCTGGCGATATTGATGTGTTGACACACGAAGCCGGACATGCATTTCAAGTGTATTCAAGTAAGCATTTTAAAGTAAGTGAATATTACTGGCCTACTTCAGAATCTGCAGAAATACATTCTATGAGTATGGAGTTTTTTACTTGGCCTTGGATGGAATTATTCTTTAAAGAAGATACAGAAAAGTATAAATTTCAGCATTTATCTGGTGCATTACACTTTTTGCCTTACGGAGTATCTGTAGATGAGTTTCAACACAGAGTATATGAACAACCAGATATGACGCCAGAAGAAAGAAGAGCTGTTTGGAGAGAAATAGAAATGAAATACAAGCCAAACCTAGACTATGACGGAAACGCTTATGCAGAAGCTGGTGGCAGATGGCAACAACAAGCACATATCTACGAAATGCCTTTTTATTATATAGACTACACTTTAGCACAAGTTTGTGCTTTACAATTTTGGGTAAAAATGCAAGAAGATTTTAAAGGCGCTTGGAAAGATTATTTAAGACTTTGCCAAGCTGGTGGAAGTATGTCTTTCTTAAAGTTAGTAGAACTTGCTGGTTTAAAATCTCCATTTGAAGATGGTGCTATTGAAGAGGTAGTTGCAAAAGTTGAGAAATATTTAGATGATGTTGATGATTCTAAGTTTTAATTATGTAATAAAATAATATATAAAGGTAAATGATTCTCCTAGTCTGTTCTCCTTTGGTTGGCATCCTTGCCATAAGTGTTCGGAAGACTTATGTATTGTAAATAATACAATTAATAAAAAAGTGTTTATTCATCAAAAAATAAAATAGGTTTCTTAGCAATCTATGAATGTTAAACAAATTATTGAACTT
>CAKZQD010000189.1 GCA_937139485.1 uncultured Bacteroidota bacterium
TTGCTCACCACAATCGTCATGTTTTGTTGTCCACTTGCCACCTAGGATATCGATGTCTTCCGAAACCCGTTACATTGCCAAAGAGCTTAGCTGGCTGGCATTCAATGATCGTGTGCTGCAAGAAGCAGCAGATCCCCGCAATCCGGTGGTGGAACGGGTGCGTTTTCTCGGTATTTTTTCCAACAACCAGGACGAATTTTTTAAAGTTCGGGTTGCCGACGTAAGGCGTGAAGTCAAGCTCGAAGAAAAACAGGGGCGCATTGGTAAAGCCGGAAAATTGCTGTCACAAATACAGGACAAAATCGTCCAGCTGTCCGACAAGTTTGATCGCATCCTCAGTGATGTTCTCAAGGAATTGGAAAACAAAAAGATTTTTTTCCTCACCGAAGAGACATTATCGGAGAAGCAAGGGCGCTGGCTGGACGACCACTTCCGCGAGCACATTCTGCCGCATCTGGTACCCATATGGATTCAGGACACCACCGACCTTGATCGCCATTTGAACGACGAAACCTCGTACCTCGCTGTACAACTGAAAAAGGCCAAGAAGCGGCACTACGCAATTCTCGATATTCCCGAAGCGGTTCCCCGCTTTACCAATATTCCACCAGACAGGGGTCTGGCGCGAAATTACTTTATGATGGTCGACGAAGTAATCCGCCATTGCCTGCCACAAATATTTCAACCCTTTATGGATTTTGACTCGGTCAAAGCCTGGTCGATGAAGTTTTCACGGGATTCCGAGTACCAGTTGTACGACGATCTCGAAATGAGTTTTATGGAAAAACTCAACTTGGGTATGAAGCAACGCCTTACCGCAGAGCCGGTCCGTTTGAGTTATGACAAAACCATGCCCAGCGATATGGTCGGTCTGCTTTGTGAGCGGTTGGGTATAGAAAACGTGGACAGTGTCATTCCCGGTGGACGGTACCGAAACTTCCGGGATTTTATCAGCTTTGAAAACCTCGGCCGAAAATATCTGGAACACAAACCGCTTCCTCCTCTCAAGTGCGCCCACTTTGAAAAACACCGCAATATCTTTGAAGCCCTGGATGAAAAAGACGTCCTGCTTTATTACCCCTATGATCGTTTCAATTATTTCGCGGAGTTCGTCAGGGAATCCTCTTTCGACCCCGCCGTTACCGACATCAAAATCAATATCTATTTCATCTTCTTTGAGGTTGATTGAATATCTGTATTCACTGAAGTATGCTTCATACTTCTTATCTAAGCTATTCTTCTTCCTAAAAAAATAAAACAAGCTGTAACAGGAAGTGGTAATGCGAGCAAAGAACAGGTTGCTGCTATGTTACAAACTCTATTGAAAATACAAACTCTGCCAAAGAGATTGGATGCTACTGATGGATTGGCAGCAGCTGTTTGTCATCATTTTCAAAGTAAAGGAAATTTTTCTACTTCAACAAAAGGAAGTAATAGTTGGGCTAATTTTGTTAAGAACAACCCAAAAAAAATCATAAAGAAACCTTAGCCGAAATACTTGCAGCAATAGCTTTTAATTCTTCATCTTTTATATTTAATCTTGGCTTAGAAAAATTAATTGCATCTTCATAAAGTGGTATTAAGTGAATATGTGCGTGCGCTACTTCCAAACCAATAACAGCAATTCCTATTCTTTTACAATCTATAACACTTTCAATTGCCAAGGCAACTTTTTTTGAAAAAACATTAAATTTGGCAAGTAATTCATCTTCCAAATCAAAAATATAATCTACTTCTTTTTTAGGAACTACTAAGGTGTGCCCTTTCTCCAATGGACTTATATCTAAAAAAGCATAAAACAAATCATCTTCTGCTATTTTAAAATTTGGTATTTCTTGATTAATTATTTTCGTGAATATTGTAGCCATTATTTAAAATTCTATATCCAAAATTTCAAATTCCATTTCACCTGCTGGAACATCGATTTTTACCTTATCTCCTATTTCTGTACCAAGTAAACCTTTTCCTATTGGTGAATCTATAGATATTTTTTTTGCCTTAACATCTGCCTCAGCATGACTTACTAGCTGATATATTACCTCAAAATTATTTTTAGTATTTCTAATCTTCACTTTTGATAGCATTATTGCCTTTGTAGTATCTATTTTAGATCTGTCCATAACTCTTGCTCGTGCAAAAGAATCTTCGAGTTCTACTATTTTAGTTTCAATTAAAGATTGTTCTTCTTTTGCAGCATGATATTCTGCATTTTCAGATAAATCACCTTTATCTCTAGCAACAGCTATATCGTTAGATATTTCTTTTCTCTTTACGTTTTTTAAATAATCTAACTTTTCTTTTAGCTCGTCATAACCCTCTTGTGACATATATAAATACTCCATATTCTAATTGCTTTAAACTAAAGAAAGGTTTCTAAAAAAATAGAAACCTTTCTTTTAATAAATTTTAATCTATTTTATCTAATTGAAATTACTACTCTTCTGTTTTTAGCCCTTCCTTCTTCAGTGCTATTATCATATAAATCGCTTTCTCCGTGTCCTTTAGATTTTAATCTATCTTTAACAACACCATTGTCCATTAAGTAAGTTTTAACAGCAAAAGCTCTTTCTCTAGATAATGATAAATTATCATCTTCATTTCCTACAGAATCCGTATATGCATCTATTTGAATTTTTGCATTCTTCTTCTTATTCATAAATTCTATCAATGCATTTAAAGTTTCCTTAGAGTCTGTAGTTAAATTTGAACTAGCAGTTTCAAAGTTAATAGCCGCAGAAATTCTTTCTAATTCAGCTTTTTCTTTTTTAGAAATTCTTACTTTTTTAACTGTTTCACTGTTAAATGCATCTTTTGCTTTTTCTTCTTCTTTTTCTTTAGTAGATAAGCAAGGGTTGTTTTCTTTATCGCCTATACTAAAAGTTAAACCAACACTATGTGTTCCATTTAGTGCATAAGTATGTCTATAAGAATAATCTATTCCTAAAGATGGCCCACCAACTTTAAAAGGAACTTCTGCAGTAAATCCAGCAGCAAAACCTGAATAAATTGTAGTTCTAGTATCTACATTAAAGTTTCCTCCTTCATATTTATATCCAGCTCTTACCATAAACATTTCTTTAAAAGCATATTCAGCACCTAAACCAAAATTATCTTTACCATAAGTGTTTGAAATGTATGAACCATTTAAAGTAAGCCTGTGCATATTAAAGCCACCATTACATCTATATTCATTTCCTAACCAAAAATCATAAGATGCACCTAATGTTAGTAATGCAGGCAACTGAAAGTTTTTAGTTGTAGGTTGGTATGTTAAATCATATTCTCCTCCATCTGGATTTTGACCTCTAAATGAGAATCCGTCACCACTAAATTTCATTGGTGTACCTAAGTTTCTTACACTTACACCAAATCTTAAATTTTCTTTTTTACCTAATACATATTGAATACCCGCATCTATTGCAAAACCAAAAGAACTTACGTTTTCAACGTTTTCACTTATTAATCTTACTGTTGCTCCCGCATGTATTCTACTAGAGAATGTTCTTGAAAAAGATAATCCTATATTAAAAAAGCTAGGTTTGAAAGAACCCAATGAATTATTAGGATCTGGATTTGACTCTGTTGTTCTGTAAAAATTTCCAATGTTAGCAGACATTAAAGTTACACCAATAACATTGTCTGCTCCTAGTTTCGAAGCAAAACCACCTTGTGTTAAAGAAACTCCTGAACCTGCAAACCAAAAAGTTTGAGCTAAAGAAACTTGCATTTTATTCACAAAAGATAAACCTGCCGGGTTTAGTCTTATTGCCTCTATTCCTGTTATCCTTGCAGTATTCAAATCCCACATTCCTGTAGATCTTGCCCAACCATTCATTAAAAGTTCTGGTGCTCCACCTTCTCCAATTCTATCTGGGTTTCCAGCAAAAAGAGTTGTAGATAAAGTACAAACTGTAAATATTATAAGTAAATATTTTTTCATCTTTATAATTTTATTTTTATTAAATCAGTAAGAACTTTATTAAAGTTCTTACTGAAAATTTAGGTTTTATTAGAAATTAGTTACATCTGGTGGTCTTACAAATACAGCAGATTTCACAACTGTTTCACCAACTCCAGGTGCGTTTACATAAATCATATAAGTTCCACTAGAAACTGGTATGTCTTTATGGTTTTTTAAATTCCAATCTAAAGAGTTATTTAAATTAGAAATACCCGAAACTTGTCCAAGAGATAAATCTTGACGTACAGATTCACTACTACCTCCATTACCAACAGCTCTATCGAATTTTTTAACTAATTTACCATCTAATGTATAAATTGACACTTCACAAACATCTGGTAGATTAGTAATTTTAACAACATTACTATTTGGGCTTACTTCATAAGAAGAATATGCATAATAAGGGTTTGGAACTACTCTAATGTTATCTAAAACAGATTCTGCAACATCAGAAACATTAAATTCTGGTGCTAAACCTAAAGTACTAAAACCATATCTTGGTAAACCGTTGTTGCCAATTTGGTTTGTTGTCATTACTTCATATGGTCTTTCAACTCTTATTTTTATTGAAACATCATTTGGTATTAAATCATCTTCTAAACTTAATAAATCAAACTCAGAATTCAAGTATGCGTTAGATGTATACATAATTTCTTTGTACAAATCTTCAACTTCTGTTGGAATACTTAGGTTGTTATAGTTTGCAGGATTTGTCAAAATTGAATGCATTGTAGCACACTGATCATATCTAGTTTCAAAAACATAAATAAAATGTTTCCCACCAAAAACAGGAACACGAGTTTCTGGGTTGCCTGGAATATCTGTTAATTCATCATATAATTTACTTGTAGGATTCCAAATCATATCTGAACCATTATTATCTACTCTATCAGAACTTTCTCCAAAAGCTATATTTAATCTTTCACCTGTTTCAACATTTATTGCATATCCTGGGAAATAAGAGTAGCCATTATCTACTCCAGTTTCATTTCCATCTTTATCTATACTTGCTTGGTTTCTAATTTGTCCTTTGTTAGAATTACCAACAGTTGCGTTATTATCTTCACCCGTTTCAAAAACAATACATTTAGACCATAATTCTTTATTACTAGTTAATACAATATTTACACTTTGTAGTTTATCTAAAGTATTTATTGGATTAAAACATACATCTCCAGCAGGAGTATCATATACGTCCCATAAAAATGCAGGCCCGTATACAGAATTTGGAGTTGATATACCTGGATCTAGACCAGGTACAACTTGTTCTTTTTTATAGTTTGCAGTTAAACAATATGGAGCAAAACCGCCTCCTACAATATTAGTAAAGACTTCATTCTCATCATAAAAAGTAGTATTCCCAAGATGATCGTATCTATGTGAATCGTATACTTCACTCAAAAATGATGTATTTTCAAATGAACCAGATCTTATCCAATTTGATGGAGATAAAGCTCCACCATTAGATTCATCGCTTACAAAAGATAACCATTTTTTACTTTCATCATCAAAAGTTATATCACTATTTAAATAATCGTAAACATTTTCACCATTTTCTAAATTTGCATAAATAGGTAATGGCTTACCTACGTTTAAGCTAATACCATAATCTTCTAAAATTTGTTCATAAGGTCTATCTAATAGTCTTACAGATCTTATTGTTTCTACTGTTTGTCCTTCTTTAAGTACTTTAAGTTCCCAGTAAGAAGAATCTGTTACAGAAATTGAGCTATCATTTTTTATAGATAATTCAAAATCAACATTTTGAATACTTAAAGGATCTATTACTTTTACACCTACAGGATCAAATAATGGTTCATATTCGATAATATCTTCAAAATTACTTGCTAAAATTGCATCTATAGAATTTTGTGTTAAATCTAGCTCTTTACCGCCATTTCCTTTTCCTTCTAGTCTTTTTACTAAAACACCTTGTCCATACTCAGCGTTTAATTTTGTACCTCCAACTTCAGACTCTACATCGTGTGGAATAGCAGAATATGTATTAAAATTTCTTCTTCCTTGTAAGTATTGCGCTAATTGAGATTTATCTTTATTAGGATCTAAAGGATCAAATTGAATGAAATTGTTGTATGCATAAGCAACTACAGCAAAGTAATAGGTTTTATAATTAACTAACTCAGATTCGCCATCAGCAAATACATCTTCAGTTACTAAGAAACTTCTTTTAATACCATCATCAGCACCTTGAACTTTAACCTCTGGTGCATATATATTAGAAACATTGTCTTTTACATAATTAAATACATTACTGACACCATTTTTAATATCTGACTGTAAAATTATTTTTGCCTTTGCAGGGTCAGATAAATCTTTTGCAGTTACTTTATTATCTCTTAATTGATAAACTAAATAACCTTCAAAATTATAAGCTGAATCAATTGCAGAACCTGCTCCTGAAGCTTCAACAGTATAATTCTCACCATAATTATTTGAAGATGGCTCATTTATTAAATTAATAGCCAATTGCCTAGACATTTCTCTAATTTTTAAATTAGGTGCATCAGGTCCATCAATAATACCAAAGTTATTATCAAATAAAAATTGTGCTTTATCATCTGCAATACCCATTTCTGCTTCAATATCTGGGCAGCCATTATAAGTATTTGGATCTGTACCAACTACCATTACACCAACAGATATACGTTGAGATTGAGAAGATTTCAAAGTAAAAGGTCCAGAATTTTGAACAAAACGTCTATCTCCAGCTGTGTTTCCAGCTTCACATTCAGACCAACCTGTTGCTACATCTGAAGGATTTCCTGGGAAAGCATATTTAATAGGCGTATTACCCGGTGTTGTTCCAATATCTCCATTTGTTAGTGGATCCCCTGTTGTAGTTAATCCTTCTTGTAAGAAACGAAATTCTTGAGCATCATCAGGATCAGACAATGAAGGTGGTCCACTATTTACAAAATAACAAAAAGATGACATTCCTAGCTCATTACCATCATCATCTAATGGTCCTTCAAAATAATCCATTCCTACTATTGGTGGGCCTGCTCCATAAATATTATCACTATTATTTGAAGTATAGCAAAAGCCTAAAGAACGAACCGTATCACAACCTACAAAATCATCACCTGCAAATCCTAAATCTGGATCAACAAATACACCCATAAAAGATTCATTTAAATCTCCAGCAGTTTTTTTGAAAATTTCGTATGTGTAAAATGTCATATCATTCAACTCATCAGAAGTTTGAAAAGCGAATGCTAAACAGTTTACTTGAACACCTATTGCTGTTCCGTTTGTTCTTCCGTGTGTGTTTCCATTATCATTAATTACCCAAAAAATCATTTGATCTGCAAAGTAACCTTCTGTTCCACTTGAATCTAATTTTATAACTGGATAATCTCCATTTACTGGGTTGTAAACACCATTTCCATCAGCATCAAAGAAAGGAGCTAAAGCACCTTCATTAAAATACCATTTACTATTAGTAGGGTGGTTTTCTAATAATACATTTCCTTTACCTGGCCAAAATTTAATATTGTCTGGAATTAAAGCTTCTGGTAATGAACCACTTCCGTTTGCATCAAAATCAGCAATAAATTGACTAATCTCTTCACCATATACAACAAAATGCTCATCAAAATTAGAACAAATTTCATCAGGTATTTCTCCTCCAATTTCTAGTGGTCCTGTCCAAAAATCATGACCTTGATTTCTAAAAGTTTGAGCAGAACAACGTAATTGATTATCATCTCCATAACCAGTAAACCAAAGTGCACCTGCAAAAAGAACATTTTTTGATAATTCCCCTGTCGTTTGGTCAATTTTTGGATACTCGTATTGTGCATTATTTACACCATCCCACCAAAA
This sequence comes from uncultured Bacteroidota bacterium, assembly GCA_937139485.1. Classification (GTDB taxonomy): domain Bacteria; phylum Bacteroidota; class Bacteroidia; order Chitinophagales; family UBA8649; genus CAKZQD01. The sequence continues at coordinate 7,808 of CAKZQD010000189.1, forward strand.
ATCTCCACCACCCAAAAGTCGTGCTCTAATATTGTTTATATCTAAATCTACTTGTGTAGAAGAAGGATTACAAGTACCAACACTTGTCTTATCTGAAGTAAAACCACCTGTAGTGCCTGCACTTATATCTTTGGCAGCAAAAAGACTCACTGTCAACAAAGAACTTAGTAAATATATTGTTATTTTTTTCATAATATCTTTTACAATTTAATTTTTAGAAAAATATAGAAGCACCTATAAATACTCTTCTAGGTAATGAATAATTAGTTTGATCATTAAGACCTGCATTATATAAATCTTTATAAGAATCAGGGTTTGCTGCTGAGCTTTGAGAAACTTGACCTAGTTGACTTCCTAACCACCCATCGTCTGATGGAGAACCAGTATATCTGTATACGTCTCTCACATTTGCTAATCCTAATAAATTATCAACTCTTAAATAAATATCAAAATTTAATTTCGTATCATCTTTATCTTCTTTTTTAGACTTAATGGCTACATCAAATGATTTATTTATTTTTAAATCCATATTGAAATTCCAACCTATTCTAGATCCATTAATTGTTCCTACTGCATTTACATCAATAGGAAATCTTGCTCTTTCATCAGAAGCATTTGCTTGCTCAGTATAAGGTGTTCCTGATCTTACTTGTGTCAATAAGTTTATACCAAAGTTAGATAATATTTGACCACCTTTTTTTGTTGTAGGGCCATTGTAATCATCTCCTTCACCAAATCTATAATCTACTACTAAATTTATACTGTGTCTAGAATCAAAATCTAATGCAGAAACGTTTCTAAAGTTTTCTTGAGAGTTTTGAACTACTTCTAATTGTGTTCTATCATCAGAACCTGTTCCGTCTGCGAACTGTAAAGTATAGTTAATGTTTAACTTTAAATTATTTGTTCTTCTCATTTCGTATCCAAACTCAAATCCTTTAGTTGTTCCAAAATCTACATTGTCATAAGAGTAATATTCTCCCGGATTTGGGAATACACCATCATATCTTCTAACCTGAATTTGGTTTTTAAATTCTTTAAAGTAAGCAGAGAAGGTTAAAGCCGAAGATTTATTTAATTTTTGTTTAAATCCTAATTGGAAATCTATAGTTGTTTCTGCTTTTAAGTTTGGATTACTTATTGGTGCAGAAGTTATTTCATTAAAAAAGAAATAATCTATTGGATTTGCTATAGATCTATTTGTAAAGAAACCCTCTCTAATTCTAGATTGAGGAGACTGAGACAATACATCATAGTGTGCAAAAAATAAAGCATTGTCTGATATATTGAATGAAAATTGTAGTCTTGGCATTACAGTGTATTGTGCTTTATACTTTTCAAAAGCCAAATCTGGTTTAAAACCTTCTACATTAGTTCTATCTGCCTGACCTTCTGGTAATAATGGAACTGGCACACCTTGTATAGCATTTACATTACTAACTGGTTGACCTTCTACATTATACCAAGTATCGCCATCTCTAAATCCTACTACGTTAGGACTTTCTTGATTGTCTACATAAATAATAAAATCATCTTTAATGTTTGAAGGAATTTCACCGTTAACTACTTCTCTAGATTCTCCAACAGTTTGTGAACCTACTATAGAATATGGATCTTTTAACACTGCTTGATTTGCATCATATCTATCTACTCTTAATCCAATTCTAAACGTTAAATCTTTCAATTGAAACTTATCTTCAATATAACCTGCCATATATGTTGGTTGGAAAGGTGCTATTGGTCTTGTTTTATTTCCTTCATCATCTACTTTGTTCCAGAAATCTGCAAAAGTTGTTTTTGCATTTGTTATATTTCCATGAACATCATAACCTCTATATGTTACTAAGTTGTTACCTGAGTTTAATAATTCATCTGCAGAAAACATATCAACAGAGAATGTTTCTAATGGTAAGTTGTCCATATCTATCAACTCATTTTCTGAAGCTCCTATTTTAGCTCTTAAATTTTTATCGAATGTAGATTGTTGAGCATCTTGTAAATTACCATAAAAGTGATAAATAGTATCTGATAAATAGTAACCTTGAGTAGGATCTACTAAAACGGTATCTCCATTTTCTATTAAATAATCAATATTGTCATCTATTTCTAAATGAGAATTAACATTGTTTCTTGCTATGTCCCATAATTCTAAAGGATTAACTGTATAGCGTCTTGAAACTCTTTGTTCAAAAGCAAAACCTAATGAAATAGAGTGTTTATTTCTTGATTCTGATCCAGCTTTTAGAATATCAAATCCACCATCAATTTTTGCACTAAACTGGTCATTATTATTATCTATACCGTGTCCATTATATTGTCTTCCAGTATTAAACCACAAATTATAAGGCACTTCTGCTCTTTTACCATTTACTAAAGCTCTACTTGCATTTAGTATGTCGAAATTTGGTATAACACCTTCTGGTGCTGTATAGTAACCACTTTCTTCATCTAATTCAGCTCCAGATAACTCATAGTATTGTGTTGTAAATGCTGTTCCATATTCATTTGAAGTACCTGGTTTAAAAATAAGTCCTTTGTCTTCAAAACCTACGTGATTATAATAACCGTCTGCAGTAGAATAAATAGGTTCTCTTAATGATTTAAATTGCCCCATATACCCATAAGCGAAAGAATTACCGCCGTGAGAATCATCTTCATAAGTAATTTTATACTTTTCGTAACCTGCTAATACAGAGTAGAAACCGTTTTGAAAGAAACCTTTAGATTGTTCGTTTCCATCTTCGTCTAATTTTTTTCTAATATTATGTGTAAACCTTACAAAACCTCTATAGTTCCAAGTAGTGTATAATGGATTGTTTTCAGAATTTAACAATGCATATCTATCTATTCTTCTATGTCTTCTATCAAAATTTCCATTTCCTCCAACAGATATTTTCATATCATCATTTAATCTAAAATCTAGTCTAAGATTTAATCTTGCTGTATGCGCTCTTACATTTGGGTTGATTCTTGTTTCTTCTAAATCATCTGCAGTAATTTCTTCTGCTTTCCATTTAATAACATCTTCATCTAAAAATAAAGGTGTGTTTTGTAATTCTTCTAGTTTTTCCTTTTTTACTTTAAACATAGGAACTGCAGAAGGTGAAGGATCTAATTGATGATTATATTCTGCATTTACTGCAAAACCAACAACTGTCTTTTTTTCTTTATTTTTAATAATTGGTCCAGCAAGGTTTAAATTTACTAAATCGTATCTCCATCTATCTAAAGATTCTAATATTTCGACTCCACCCATTAACTTTTTGGCTCCACCTTTTGTAGATACATTTATTACTCCTCCAGTTGCTTCACCATATTTTGCTGGTACACCTGCTACAATTACATCTATTTGCTCTACGGCAGTTACTGGTAAATTTACTTTACCGTTTACACGTATACCATCTACATAGTAAACTACTCCATCGCCTCTAGATCCTCTGATACTAACTTCTCCATCGGCATCTTTCTGAACTCCTGCCGTTGTTGATGCAATATTTGTAATATCTCTAGTTGCTAAGTTTTCAATATCTTCAGATGTCATTGTTTGCTGAGAAGATGTTGCTCCTGCATCTATTAAAGGTATTTTGTATCTTACTACAACTACTTCTTCAATTTTCATTTCAGAAGGAACTAATTTTTGATCTAAATATGTTGATTTATCATTTTTTACTACTACACCAGTTTTTATTACTGATGTATAACCGATGTAAGAAAACTTTACATCATAATTTCCAGGGTTTAGGGGTTTGATAGAATAAAATCCATCAAAATCTGTAGTAGCACCTACTCCTGTAGGAACTCCACTTTCTACTAGGGCAATATTGGCAAATGGAATTGCTTCTCCATTTTCATCAATAATTTTACCACTAATTTCTCCATTTTGTGCGAATACCATCGCAGAGAAAATGGTCAACAAGATACTTAAGTAATAGTTTTTTCTCATAATGTTAATTTTAACTTAATTTTAACAGTTCCCAAATATAAATAAAATTTTAGTTAGTGTTTCTCATAGAATTGTAAAAAAATATTTTTTTTAACAAAAAAAGCTCTTTTTAGGTCTTTTTAGTGATGCTTTTAATAATTTTTTTTGAAAGCAAGTTTCCTATTTTAAATTTCGACTCATTTGTCCAACCTGCTATGTGAGGACTTAGTATTACTGAATCAAGCTGATATAATCTCTGATACATTTTTTTTTCAAGTATATTAAAATGCTCAGGTTTTTCATTTTCAAACACATCTATGCAAGCACCAAGAATTTTTTTTGAAATTAATTGAAAATAAATTTCTTCTAAATTAACAATTGCTCCTCTTGATGTGTTAATGATGAAAATTTGTTTTTTAAAGTTATTTACAAAATCTTTATTACATAAATACTTTGTTTCTTTAGTTAGAGGAATATGAAAAGAAACCACATCTGCTTTTTCAAAAATAGTTTTCATATCTGTTTCTGTAACATATTCATCAGAATAGTTTTCTAAATATTTGTCGTAGGCTAAAATTTTTACTCCAAAACCCGATAGTTTTTTTGCGATAGCTTTTCCTGTATTTCCATAACCTATTATTGCAATTGTTTTAGCTCCTAACTCTATTCCTCTATTTTTTTCTCTTTCCCAAATAAAATTTCGAACTTCTTTATCTGCTCTATTTAAATTATTAAATAAAGAAAGCAACATAGCAATAGCGTGTTCTGCTACGGCATCTTTATTGCCTTCTGGTACACTAAAGCATTCAATAGCTTTTTGCTTGGCGTGTGGCACATCAATAATTTCCATTCCAGAACCAAGTCTTCCAATAAATTTGAGTTTTTTTGCTTTATTAATAGTATCTGCAAACATTTTAGTTTTACTATTTATAATAATACCAAAATAAGATTCTATTTCAGAATCAACTTCTGCCTGTGTAATATCTGGTTTTAAAACGCAAGTAAATCCAGCTTTTTCAAAATTTTCGAGCATTACTCTATGAACATTATCTGCAATTAGGACTTTTTTTATCATCTATATGTATCCAAAATATTAGTTAAATTTATGAAAGCGTCTACACTTAATGCTTCTGGTCTTTTGTTAAAAACATCGAGTTCTTTTACTGCATCGTTACTAATAAGTTGTTTTAAACTATTTCGCAGTGTCTTTCTTCTTTGATTGAAGGCCATTTTTACAATCTGTTTTAAAAACTTAGGATTGCAATTTAAGCTTAAATTATCTTTTCTAGTAAGTCTTAAAACACCAGAAATTACCTTTGGTGGTGGATTAAAACTTTCTCTTGGAACATCAAATAAATATTCTGCGTGATAATAAGCTTGTATTAACACACTAATAATTCCATAAGTCTTAGAACCGTGCTTTGAACAAATTCGCTGCGCCACTTCTTTTTGAAACATTCCAATTACTGAAGGTACATTTTCTTTGTAATCTAAAACCTTAAACATTATTTGAGTAGAAATATTGTATGGAAAATTACCTACTACGTGCATACTATTATGCAAACTTGTTAAATCTAATTTCAAAAAATCTACATTATATATGTTAGCCGCCAAATTTGGATATTTTTCTGCCAAGTGCTTTGCCCAGCGTGCATCAAATTCTATTAAGCTATAGTTTTCTCTTTTTGCTAAGTATTTTGTTAATGCACCAGCTCCAGGTCCTACTTCTATAATATTTTCTCCATCTGGAATATGTTCTTGTACTACTTCAAAAATTCTATTCAAAATACCTTGATCTGTAAGAAAGTGTTGTCCTAGAGATTTATCGAGTTTTATGTTAGCGTGTTTTGCCAAAATTTATATTGTTTTACTTTATGTATAAACTATTGTTTATTAATTCTTAAATTTGTGCGAAAGACTTTAATATGAATTTCAAAATACAAATATCTAAAAAATCGAAAACAGAAAATCAGATTTTTCTAATAAATAAAGAATCAAAGCTTAAAGATATAATTAGCAATGATAAAACTTTGAAAAAAGTTAAAAGTTTATTGAATAAAAGCAATAAATCGACATATCTTTTTGATGGAGAAAAAATTTCTTATTTCGTTTTACTAGACAGCAAACTAGAAACAAATAGAATACAAGCAAGTAATTGTTTTAAAACACTTACCCAACTTAAAATAGATTCAATAGCTATAGTTTCTGAAGAAAAAGCAGATTTAAACTATAGTTTTTTAGAAGGCTTATTACTTTCTACATATACATTTAATAAGTATAAAAAAGAAGCAAAAGAATTTGTTTTAAATATTGATGTTTTAGAAAAAGTACTCTCTAAAGATGAATTAAATACCTTACAAATAAATGTTGAAGCAAATAGCATAGCTAAAGATTTGGTAAACGAACCTCAATCTTACTTAAACGCTGTACAATACGCTGCAGATATTAAAGCTTTAGGTAAAGATGCGGGTTTTGATGTAACTATTTTTGATAAAAAGAAAATAGAAAAACTTAAAATGGGTGGTATTTTAGCTGTAAACAAAGGAAGTATACAAGAACCTACTTTTGTAATTATGGAACATAAACCAGCAAAAGCTTTAAATAAAAAACCAATAGTTTTAGTAGGAAAAGGAGTTACATACGATACTGGCGGATTGAGTTTAAAACCTACTGCAAACTCTATGGACTTCATGAAAAGCGACATGGGCGGTTCTGCCACAGTAGTAGGCACTATGTATGGCGCAGCAAAAATGAATTTACCTGTACATGTAATAGGCTTAGTTTCACTTACAGACAATAGACCAGGACTAGATGCCGTAGCACCTGGAGATGTAATAACAATGTATTCTGGAGACAGCGTAGAAGTATTAAATACCGATGCAGAAGGTAGATTAGTACTGGCAGACGCTTTGCATTATGCCAAAAAATATAAACCAGAATTTGTTTTTGACTTTGCTACGCTTACAGGAGCTTCTGCGGCTGCTATTGGACCACAAGGAACCGTTTGCATGGGAAATGAAATGAATGAAAAAACAAAGGAAAAACTTTTTAAAAGTGGAATAAAAACACACGAAAGATTGGTTGAATTTCCAATGTGGGACGAATATGGTGAATTATTGAAATCTGAAATTGCAGATTATAAAAACCTTGGTGGCCCTTATGGTGGAAGTATTACTGCTGGTAAATTTTTACAAGTATTTACAGATTATCCTTGGATGCATTTTGACATAGCTGGTCCAGCTTATTTAAAAGCACCTGTAAACTATAAACAATACGGAGGAACAGGAGTTGGAGTAAGGTTAATGCTTGATTTTTTAAGCAACTATTAAGCATTTTTTTTGTTAATTCATTTTAAATGAATAAAGATATTATGAAGCCAAAAATTGGAATTACAATTGGAGATATAAATGGAATAGGTCCAGAAATTATTATAAAAATGCTGTCTGATGATAGAATTTATGCTTTGTGCCAACCAATAATATATGGTTCTACAAAGGTACTTTCTTATTACAAAAAAATGTTGAAGAATGAAAAATTCAAATACACACATTTAAAAGATTGGGGAAGACTAGCAGGAAAACAAACTTTTGTTGTAAACTGCATAGATGAGCAACCAGAAATAAATGTAGGTAAAGAAACAGACAATGGTGGCAAATATGCTTTTGAAAGTTTAAATACAGCTTTAAAAGATTGGAAAGATGGCAAAATTGACGCATTGCTAACTGCACCAATAAACAAAAGCCTAGTAGCAAAACATGCAGGCGAAAACTTTAAAGGACATACAGAATATATTACTACATTTTGTGAAAAAGACGAAAGTTTAATGCTTTTAACATCAGATAGGCTTACCGTTGGTTTGGCAACAAATCATATACCAGTAAACCAAATAGCAAGTAGTTTAAAACCAAATTTAATTACAAAAAAAATAATGATGCTCAACAAGTCTTTGAAAGAAGACTTTAATATTCAAAAGCCCAAAATTGCTGTTCTGGGCTTAAACCCACATGCAGGAGACAATGGACTTTTAGGCTCTGAAGAAGAAAATATAATAAAACCAGCAATACAAGATGCAAACAGTAGAGGCATTTTAACTTTTGGGCCATACCCTTCTGATGGATTTTTTGGAACACTAGATTATACCGCTTTTGATGGCATTTTAGCAATGTATCACGACCAAGGATTAATCCCATTTAAAGCATTAGCTTTTGATGAAGGTGTAAACTTTACATCTGGTTTAAATTTGGTGAGAACATCTCCAGACCATGGAACAGCATACAACATTGCAGGAAAAAACATTGCTTCAGAACAATCTATGAGACAGGCTTTATTTTTGGCAATAGATATAGTAAAAAACAGAATAAATAATAAATAGTTGTTTTTTAAACGAAAGTGAATAAAATATTTGTATTCTAAAATAGCTTGAGTATCTTTGCCGTCCATTTTTTATATTCTGTATTATGGATAATAACAAGATTTTTAATATTCCTTTTGTAGGTTTAAAAAATAGGATTCATCAATTTGATTTTAAAATTGATGGCTCGTTCTTTAAAAACTTTGAAAACTCAACGAATAAAAACTGTGAAGTTGATGTAAAAGTAGAATTAGATAAAAGAGATAACTATTTAATTTTTATTTTTTACATAGACGGACATATTTTTTTAGACTGCGATAGATGCTTAGATAAATATAAACAAGAAATTTTTGGCGATTATAAACTAATTGTTCAACTTGGAGGTAAATTAATAGAAGATAATGACAACGATGACGACATTATTGCAATAGCTAAAAATTCGGATTTTATAGATATATCTAAACCTATTTACGACTATATATTGTTAAGTATTCCATTTAAGCAAGTACACAAAAATATAGAAATGTGTAATGCCGAAATGATAAAGAAAATGAAGAAAGAAGAAAATAAAGAAAATAAGATAGATCCTAGATGGGATATATTAAATAAATTAAAAAAATAGTATAAAATGGCACATCCTAAACGAAAAATATCTAAAACAAGAAGAGATAAGAGAAGAACACATTACAAAGCTGTTTCACCAACATTGTCTATTTGTTCTACTTCTGGAGAAACACATTTAAGACATAGAGCTTATTATGTTGACGGAATCCTTTACTACAGAGGAAAACAATTGATTGACGGATAAGAATAAATAATTTATTCTTATTGAAAATAAACTTATTAAAGGACAATAGCAATCTATTGTCCTTTAGTCGTTATATAAAAACCTAACAACAACCAAACAACAATTATATGAAATATAAAGCTATAATTTCTGGAATAGAAGCTTATGCGCCAGACTATGTTTTGACTAACGCCATGTTAGAAAATATGGTTGAAACTAATGATGAATGGATTCAATCTAGGACAGGAATAAAGGAAAGAAGAATACTAAAAGACCCTACAAAAGCCACTTCAGATATAGGTGTAGAAGCAATAAACAAACTACTAAAGAAAAAAGGAATTTCTCCTGATGAAATAGATATGGTAATTTGTGCTACAACTACACCAGACCATATATTTCCTGCAACAGCAAATATTATATCGGACAAAGTAGGTATAAAAAATGCTTTTGGTTTTGATGTAAGCGCTGCTTGCTCTGGTTTTTTATATGCTTTGAATGTTGGAAGTAAATTTGTAGAATCTGGCACACATAAAAAAGTACTTGTAGTAGGAGCAGATAAAATGTCTTCTATAATGAACTATGAAGATAGAAATACTTGCATTATTTTTGGAGACGGTGGTGGCGTAGTATTACTAGAACCAACCGAAGATATGGACTTGGGAATACACGATAGCATATTAAAATCTGATGGTCAAGGAAGACACTATTTACATCAAAAAGCTGGAGGATCGCTTCACCCAGCTACACTTGAAACCGTTGAAAACAAAGAACATTTTGCATATCAGGAAGGTAAAACGGTATTTAAGTTTGCAGTAAAAGGCATGTCTGATACAACTTTTGAATTAATGCAAAGAAATAATCTTAATGCAGAAAATTTAGATTGGTTAGTTCCTCATCAGGCAAATATTAGAATTATTGAAGCAACTAGAAAAAGAGCAGAATTGCCAGTTGAAAAAGTAATGGTAAATATTCAAAAATATGGCAACACAACAAATGGAACTATTCCGCTGTGCTTGTGGGAATGGGAAAATAAACTTAAAAAAGGAGACAAATTAATACTTACAGCATTTGGCGGTGGTTTTACTTGGGGTGCTACTTACTTAACTTGGGCATACAATAGCTAAAAACTAAATAATATAAAGTATCTTTTTTTTCGAAAACGAGTCTTTTTATTAACAACTAGACCATTTTCAACTTCTTTTTGCAGTTTTTTAGTGTTTTTTATTTATTCGCTAATCAATTTATAATTACATTTACTTTTCACAAAAAATAATCGAATGGCAACATCAAATGACATTAAAAATGGTCTTTGCATTAAATTTAACCATGATATTTATTCAATAACTGATTTTCAACATGTAAAACCAGGAAAAGGACCAGCATTTGTAAGGGGAAAAATGAAAAGCCTTACAACAGGAAAAGTAATAGATAACACATGGCCTGCAGGTCATAAAATAGATACTGTAAGAGTAGAAAGACACAAATTTCAATACCTATATAAAGACGAAATTGGTATGAATTTTATGAACTCTGAAACTTTTGAACAAGTAGCAGTAAACCCAGACATTATAGATAATTGGGATTTATTAAAAGACGGACAAGAAGTTGAAATTCTATTTAATACTGAGGACGACTCTGTTTTAACTTGTGAATTACCAATGCACTTAATTTTAGAAGTAACTCAAGCAGACCCAGCAGTAAAAGGAAACACAAGTACAAATGCTGTAAAAGAAGTAACACTAGAAACAGGAGCAAAAATAAACGCACCTTTATTTATAAACGAAGGCGACAAACTAAAAATTGATGCAAGAGCTAGAGCCTATATGGAGAGAGCTAAATAATAAATCAAAAACCTTTAAAAACTTTAAAAATGGATCAGAAAGAAATACACGATTTAATAAAGCTAATTAACAAAACAGATATTAGTGAATTTAGATTAAAAGAAAAAGATTTTTCAATAGTTATAAGAAGTAATGATTATGTAAAAAATAATGGAGCAACTATAGTTACTTCTGCCGCACCACAAGCAGCAGTAGCACCACAAGCACCAGCACCAGTAGCCAATACTGCCGCTGCAAGTGCCGCACCTGCTAAAGCAGCTTCAGAAGAACTTGCAAGTGTAGATGAGTCAAACTTAATTACATTTAAATCTCCAATAGTAGGAACATTTTATAGAAAATCTGCTCCAGACAAACCATCTTATGTAAAAGTAGACGATATGGTTTCTCCGGGAAGTATTCTTTGCGTAATAGAAGCAATGAAACTATTTAATGAAATAGAATGCGAAGTAAGTGGAAAAATAGTTAAAGTATTAGTTGACGATGCAAGCCCTGTAGAGTACGACCAACCATTATTTTTGATAGAACCAGCATAATTTCATCTTTAAATTTTATTAAAAATGTTTAAAAAAATACTAATTGCCAATAGAGGTGAGATAGCATTGCGTGTAATACGTTCATGTAGAGAATTAGGAATTTCTACTGTAGCAGTATATTCTACAGCAGATAAAGATAGTTTACACGTAAAATTTGCAGACGAAGCTGTATGTATAGGTTCTGCAAAAAGTGCTGACTCATATTTGAATATTCCAAACATTATGGCGGCAGCAGAAATTACAGATGCTGATGCTATTCACCCTGGATATGGTTTTTTATCTGAAAATGCTGGATTTGCAAAAATTTGTGAAGAAACAGGCATTAAGTTTATTGGTCCTTCTGCGGAAATGATAAACAAAATGGGAGATAAAATTACTGCTAAAGACACTATGATAAGTGCAGGCGTTCCTTGTATTCCGGGTTCAGAAGATTTAATAAAAAATGCTGCCGCAGGAATGAAAATGGCAGAAAAAATTGGATACCCTGTAATTGTAAAAGCAACTGCTGGTGGTGGTGGAAAAGGTATGAGAATTATAAATTCTGCTGAAGAATTTGAAGATCAACTAGCATCTGCACAAAAAGAATCTGCTGCCGCATTTGGAAATGACGGTATGTATCTTGAAAAATTTATTGTAGAGCCTAGACATATTGAAATTCAAATTGCTGGAGATAAAAGAGGAAATGTTTGTCATTTATCTGAAAGAGATTGCTCTGTTCAAAGAAGACATCAAAAACTTATAGAAGAATGTCCTTCTCCTTTTGTAGATGAAAAACTTCGTAAAAAAATGGGTGATGCAGCTATTAAAGCAGCAAAAGCCATAAAATATGAAGGAATGGGAACTATAGAATTTTTGGTTGATAAATTTAAGAATTTCTATTTTATGGAAATGAATACAAGAATTCAAGTAGAGCATACAATTACCGAACAAGTAATGAACTATGATTTAATAGCTGAGCAAATAAAAATTGCAGCAGGTGAAAACATTGTAGGAAATAGATATTTACCTGACGGAATGTTTGCGATGGAATGCAGAATAAATGCCGAAAATCCATTAAAGAATTTTGCTCCAAATCCTGGTTTAATAAAAGCTTTACATATTCCTGATGGTTTTGGTATAAGAGTAGATACTCATATTCACGAAAACTATATGGTTCCGCCTCATTACGATTCTATGATAGCTAAACTAATTTGTACTGGAAAAAGTAGAGACGAAGTTATAAGAAGAATGAGAAGAGCTTTAAAAGAATTTAAAATTGAAGGAATTAAAACTACTATTCCACTTCATTTAGCATTATTGAAGAATGAAGAATTTCTTTCGGGTAGTTATGATACTGGAATTATGGAACGTTTTGACTACAACACCATAAAAGAAGAAAACTAATAACACAATATTCAAAAGCCTTAAATTATTATATTTAAGGCTTTTTTGTATCTCCAAGTAAAAAATTGTTTCTTAAAATTACTGATGTGTATATAATGTAAAGTACCATTACAATCAAACCTTGTTTAAGATCATTTAGTAAATCAACTTTAAAAAGAAATAATAAAAAAAACATACTTGTTACAAACTTAACTCCTACAAACAAAGCAAAATTTGTCATTACTTCAATTTTGTTTTTAGTACTTATTTTAGCATATATTAGTTCTAAAACAGTCCAAAGTAGCGTATAAAAAAAAACACTAAAAAAAGCAGTTTGAAATAAATAAGTATTGATAAAATACAGTGGCAAGAGTAAAAATAATGTAAACAAAACTAATAAACTTGTAATTGTTTTAGTATTACGCATTATTATTTTTTAGTTTTAATTAAATCTTTTATGCCTAAGTAAATTGATGCTACAACAAAAAAAAGTGATATTAATGCTAGATAAAGTCCTTCGCCATTAAATCTTTCGTCAATATATTTACCAAGAAAAATACCTAAAACTATAACTATAAGCATTTGTGAACCAAGTGCTGTATACTTAATAAATTGTTTAGACGGCTTTTTTATGTTCGAAGTTTCCTTTTTTCCCACTTAGGTTAGCACTTTTTAAATTTTTATCCATTTTACAAGTTCCATTAAATACTGCGCCAGGAGAAACTACTAGTTTTGCTGTAAATATATCTCCATTTATAAGTGCTGTAGATTTTAAATCTAATAGATTTTGTACTTGTAGCTTACCTTCTACTCTACCTTCTATACTGGCGTTTTCACAGTGGACATCTCCAGTAATAATTCCAGTTTTTCCAATTACTAATTTAGCTTTTGTGCTAATAGAACCATTCAAAATACCATCAATTCTAATACTACCATCAGATTTTATATGTCCTTCTATTGAAGTGCCTGTTTGAATAGTATTTGCAGAGAAATTATCGTTGCCTGAATTACTAGTGTGTTGATCTTTTTTGCTGTTAAACATTTTAATTAAGTTTTGTTAAGTCGATAAAATTTAATGGGTTTTGTACTGTTCCGTTATACCATAATTCAAAATGTAAATGTGGTCCAGAACTATGCTCGCCACTACTTCCTATTATTGCTATAGCGTCTCCTTTCCTTACAAATGTACCAATTTTTTTCAAAAGTAAAGAATTGTGTTTGTAGAAAGAAATTAAATTATTTGGATGCTGAATACCTATTACGTATCCTGTTTTTGGGTTCCATTCTGATAGAATTACCGTTCCATCAAAAATTGCTTTAATTGGTTCATCTTCATTGCCAGCTATATCTATTCCTAAATGATTGTTTTCTAGAGAAAATTCGTCTAAAACAACACCATTAATTGGTGCTATTAATTTTAATTTCATTCTAAAATTTGGAAAAACTTCATTAGAAACAGGATCTTTTATTTCTAACACTTTTTCTGTTAAATTCTCTTCGGCTATTGCATTTTCTACTTCTTCTCGAAGTGCTACATCTGTTTCATCTAAATAGTGTAAATCTATACTATCTAATTTTACTTGATTGATACTCGTGTCTTTCCTTGGGTAATAAGTACTATCAATATCTCCCGAAACAATATTCTGAAAATTTTGAATCCAAAGATTTCTTCTTTTCAATTCTTGGGTAAGTGAGTCTGTTTGATATGAAAGTGTAGTAATTTTATTTCTAAAATCTATATTACCTACACCTGGTAAATAATATTTCAAATTTGTAAACGCAATAAGAGAAGTTACCAAAATAACCAATAAAAGTAGAACGCCTCCTACTGCTAAATAAAGATTAAACTTAGTTAATTTTACACTTGCTCTTTGTTCAAAAGTGTCATCATTAATAACTACTAATCTATATTTATACCTAAGGTTTCTAAAAAAAGTGCTGTTTTTTTTCTCTTTGCCCATAATAAAGTATCAAAGTTCTTACTTTTCTTGCAAAAGAAGTAATAAATTTGCTTAAAATCGGTTAATATCTTACTAAATATATTATTTTGAATAAAAAAACTATTACTCAAATATTTTTTGCTTGCTTTTTTGCCTTATTTTTTTCTGGCTGTGCAAAAAATAATGCGGCGTTTATTAAGCAAGGTTATCATGATTTAACGGCTAGATATAATTCTAATTTTAATGCTAAGCAAAAATATATGCTAAGCATAAAATCTATAGAAAACACTAGAAAAGATAATTATGACGAACTAATTCCCTTGTATGCTTATGGCACATTAAAAGATACTGAAGCACAATCTTCGGCATTTGATATTGTGGTAGATAAAGCATCTACTTCTATTCAGTTGCACAAAATTTCAAACTGGTCTGATGATAATTTCTTATTACTTGCCAAAGCATTTTATATGCAAGGTAGTTATGATAAATCTATTGAATCTTTGAGATATATAACCGCAAATTTTAAAAATGGAGTAGATGGTAGAAGCGATAAAAAAATAAAACGTCAAAAAAGAAATAAAAAAAGAAAAAAACGCGCTAAAAAAATTCTTAGAAAAAATGTACAAAAACTAAAAGAAGGTAAAGACATAAGACCTAAAAAAAGTTTTTTCAAACATCAACCCACAAAATCGGAAGCACTAGTTTGGCTAGTTAAAGCCTTTACAGCTAAAGAACAGTACAACGAAGCCCAAGCTGTTTTAGATTACATTGCACTAGACAATACTTTTATACAAAACTATGATAGAGATAAAGAATTAGCACACGCAAATTATTTAATTCAACAAAATTTATTTTCAGAAGCTATTCCTCATATTTCTAAAGCTTTAGAAATGTTTAAAAGCAATAAGAAAAAAGCAAGATACCGCTTTGTAATAGCACAATTATTTGAAACAAAAGGAGATAAAACTGCCGCAAGAAATTATTACGAACTTTCAAAAAAAGGAAATTCTAATTATGATATGGTTTTTAATGCTACGCTAAAAATTTTAAAACTTTCTTCTGCCAATAAAAATACCGACAAAGAAGATAAGCTATTAGCAAAACTTATTAGAGACTCTAAAAATGTTGATTATTTAGACCAACTTTATTATGAAAGAGCGCTTATAGCTCAGAAAAATAAAGATTTAGACAAAGCAAAGGAATATTTGGCACTTTCTATTGAAAAATCAACTAGCAACAATTTACAAAAAGCAAAATCTTATGTGCTTTTAGCAAATATTTTTTATGCAGACGAAGATTATACAAATGCACAAGAAAACTATGCAGCAAGTTTAGCTTTAATAAATCCCGAATTTAAAGATTACAACATTATTTCTAAAAGAGCTAATGTTTTAACAGCACTAGTTACACAGTTAAATACTATTTCAAAAAATGATAGTTTATTAACTTTTGCAGAATTACCAAAAGATAAGCTAGAACAATTATTGTACAACCAAGCTTTGGCACAAATTGAAAATATTGAATCTGCAAAAAACACAAATGCACCAATACAAGATAAATTTGCTGCAAACGATAAAAAAGTAACCGATATAAAATTTTACTTTTATAGTGAACAAGCCAAAACACAAGGTTATGCTAAATTTATAAATATTTTTGGCAATAGAAAACTGGAAGACGACTGGAGAAGATCTAATAAATCTTCTGGGCTTGATTTTGCAGAAGAGACTAGAACAGAAGAGGAAATTTTTGATGAAAAAGTTAATGAATTATATGAAAAACTTCTAGCCGAAATACCTAATTCAGATAGTAGCAAAACAGCAATGAAAGATAATGTAGGCTTAGCACATTATACAGCTGCAAATATTTACAAATATGACTTAACTAACGACCCAAAAGCAATTTATCATTATAAAATTATAAGCAATGACTTTGCAGAATCTAAATACGATGCAGAAAGCTTGTACAATCTTTATATACTAAATAAAGAAATCGACAAAAAAACTTCTGACAAAAGTAAAAATTTAGTACTAAGTAAATATCCTAAAAGTAAGTTTGCAAAAATCATTAAAGACCCAAGTTTTGCAGAAAATTTAAAGAAAGACAATTTAAAAGTTGATGAATTTTATGAACAAACTTATGAAGCATACATAGCAGAAAACTATAGAGATGTACTTATAAGAGTAAATAAATCGAGAACAGAATTTGGAGAAAATCCGCTAGAAGCAAAATTTGCACTTTTAGAAGCAATAACACTAGGCAAGCAGCAAAAATACAAACCTTATGTAGATGCTTTAGAAGCAGTAATAGCAAACTACAGCAATACTATAGAGCAAGAAAAAGCGTCTGAAATGCTTGCATATTTAAAAGGTGAAACGCCTCCAAGTACTAAAAAAGAAGAAACAACAGTAAAAACTGAAGAAAAAGCAACAAAAAAGCAAGAAGAAAATTCTAGCATTTTTAATGCCGACAAAGGCAAAGATAAAGAAGGTTTTAAAGTAAACTTTGGTAAAAGCGAAATATTGAAAGTTGGTACCAATGACAAAAAAGAACCATCAAAACTAGAAAATGTTAATTCTAAAGAAATTGACAAAGTAAAAAAACCATAGATTAATTTCTATAAACATCATTTATAAATGACAAAACAAACCAATAAAACAACATTTAAAAAACAAGTATTCATTATGTGGGTACTGTTTTTTTGTATCCCTATATTAAGTGCTTTATTTTTTATGGGCGTATCCAAAGGTATACTTGGTATCATGCCAACTTTTGAACAATTAGAAAACCCTAATACTTTTTTAGCTACCGAAATAATTTCTGAAGACAAACAAATTCTTGGAAAATATTATAGAGAAAACCGCTCAAACATTCATTACGAAGATTTACCTCAAAATATAAAAAATGCATTAGTAGCTACAGAAGATGTGCGCTTTGAAGAGCATTCTGGAATAGACTTGCGAGCCTTAGTAAGAGCCATTACAAAATTAGGTAAAGATGGTGGTGGAAGTACTATAACTCAGCAACTAGCAAAAAATTTATTTACTATAAAAGAAGCCGAACTAAAAAAATTAAAAGGCACAGAGTTTGAATATAAACCTACTATTTTAGAGCGAATAATGCACCGAAGAATTAAGCAGAAATTTAAAGAATGGGTAATTGCGGTTCAACTAGAAAAAAGATATACCAAAGAAGAAATATTTACAATGTACCTCAATACTGTAGAGTTTAGTGACAATGCCTTTGGAATAAAATCTGCTGCAAGAACATACTTCAACAAATTACCAAAAGAGCTAAATACCGAAGAATCTGCCGTTTTGGTTGGTATGCTTAAAGCACCTTATTTTTATAATCCTAGATTAAATAAAGCTAATTCTATTCATAGAAGAAATGTAGTTCTCTATCAAATGAATGCATTTGGTTATATAGATCAAGCAACCAAAGATTCTCTTCAAGCAAAAGATTTAACACTAGATTTTCAACGAGCAGCACATACAGAAGGTTTAGCTCCTTATTTTAGAGAAGAACTTAGGAAAGAAATGGCAAAATGGGTAAAAGCAAATCCAAAACCAGACGGTTCTTTTTATGATGTATATGGCGATGGCTTAAAAATTTACACTACAATAAATTATAAAATGCAAGCACATGCAGAAAGTGCTGTAAACGAACATTTATCTGATATGCAAGACATTTTCTTTAAAACATGGGAAGGTAGAAATGCTTGGAAAGAATTTGAAGAAGCTAAATGGAAAAAACACGCCAAAGTTTGGACTACACTTCAAAAGAATGTAAAAAAGAGCTTCAAAAGTAGAGGAATGACTGACAAAGAAGCTGAAAAATATATCAATACCGAACGAAAAATGACTGTATGGTCTTGGCACGGAAATATTGATACAACAATGACTCCTTTAGATTCTGTAATGTATTATAGAATGTTTTTACAAACGGGCTTTTTAGCCGTAGACCAAAAAACAGGTGCTATAAAAGCTTGGGTAGGCGGTGCTAACATAAATCATTTTCAGTATGACCATGTAAATAAAAATACAAAAAGACAAGTTGGATCTACTTTTAAACCACTTATTTATACTTTAGCGATACAAGACTTAGGTTATTCGCCTTGTTTTAGAGTACCAAACGAGCCTGTAACTTTTGAAACAGGAAATCCAATATGGCCAATACCAAAAAACTGGACAGCAAAAAACTCTGGTGGCGAATATGGCTCAGAACATTCTTTAACCAATAAAGAAGGTAAAATTACTATAAGAAACGGCTTAAAAGGTTCTGTAAACTCTGTAGCTGCGTATTTAATGTTTCATTTAAACCCAAATACTGTACTAAATTTCAGTAAAAAAGTAGGTATCGAAAGTGAAATTCCGCCAGTTCCTTCTGTATGCTTAGGTACACCCGATATATCTTTAACAGAACTAGTGGGTGCATATACCATGTTTTCGAATGAAGGCTACAGCTCTAAACCATTTTTTATTTCTAAAATAGAAGACAGTCACGGAAATACACTTTTTGAAAACGAAATTCAAAGAACACAGTCTATAAGTAAAGAAACCGCCTACATAATGACAGAAATGCTTAGAAATGTAGTAGATGAATCTGGAGGTACTGGACACAGATTGAGATTTAAATATAAAACTCCTTATTCTTTAGAAATTGCAGGAAAAACAGGTACTACACAAAACAACTCTGATGGTTGGTTTGTAGGTTTTACTCCTGATTTATTGGCAGGAACTTGGGTAGGTTGTGATGATAGGTTTATTCATTTTCGCCAAACTAAATACGGACAAGGAGCAAGCACCGCATTGCCTATATTTGCAAAATTTATCAATAAAGTATATGCCGATACCACACTGAGCTATAGTATTAAATCAAAATTTCCAAACGCTCCTAGAGATTTAGATGTTACATTTGATTGTAAATCTGCACATAATACAGGAAATGAAGATAATATTGAAAATTCTGGTGCCGCTGGAAACGAATACGACTAAAGTAATTTATGCTTGCCAAAAATTCAGAGAAATTAAACGATTTTTTAAAGCTTTTACCAAAAAAAGCTGGTGTATATAGGTATTATGATAAAAATAATAAATTACTTTATGTTGGTAAAGCCAAGAATTTAAAAAATAGGGTAAACTCTTATTTCAAGCAAAAACTTTTGGGTGCAAGGCTAAAATTATTAGTTAGTCAAATTGCAGATATTAGATATACGGTAGTTTCTTCTAGTCACGAAGCACTTTTGTTAGAAAGAAATCTAATAAAAAGTGAAAAACCTAAGTATAATATTCAACTTAGAGATGATAAATCTTACCCGCACATTGTAGTAAAAAACGAAGCTTTACCAAGAGTTTATTTTACTAGAAAAAAAGAAAAAGATAAGTCAGAATATTTTGGCCCTTATACTTCTGTTGTATATACTAGAAAGGTTTTAGATACCATAAAAAATATTTTCCCTCTGAGAACCTGTACATTAAATCTTTCTAAAGAAAATATAGCCAAAGGAAAATTTAAAGAATGCCTAGAATATCATATTGGCAATTGTTTAGCACCTTGTACAGGCAAACAAAGCTACACAGAATATGAGTTTAATATTAAACAAATTAGAAATATTCTAAACGGGCAGACAACTCCAGTAGTAAAAATTTTAGAACAAAAAATGCAAGAATGTGTTGAAGTTTTAGACTTTGAAGAAGCCCATGAATTTAAAAAGAAAATAGAAGCATTAGAACAGTATGGCTTAAAAACAAGTATTGCTAATACAAAAATCAAAAATGCAGATTTTTATCATATTTTAGAAGCAGATAAAGTATTTTTTGTACAACATTTAAAAGTCTTAAATGGTTCTATAGTTGGTACTAAAACCTATGAGCTAAAAAACAAACTAGACGAAACACCTACAGAATTATTAGAGTATGTAATAGAAGACTACCAACCTATAAACAATGCCGAAGTAAAAGAAATTGTAACTCCATTTGCCGTAGAAACTGGTGAAATAAAAAATAGCATAGGAAACTCAGGAGAAAGAGAAAAAATTTTGAAGCTTTGCTACCGAAATTTAATTGCCCATAAACTCCATTTTCAAGATTTGAAAATAAAAAACGATGAAAAACCAGAAGCAAAAATGCGTGTAATGGAGCAATTAAAAAAAGATTTAAGACTTGTAGATTTGCCAAGACATATTGAATGTTTCGACAACTCGAATATACAAGGTACAAATCCTGTAGCATCAATGGTGTGTTTTAAAAATGCTAAACCATCAAAAAAAGATTACCGCCATTATAAAATAAAAACAGTAGTTGGAATAGATGATTTTGCATCTATGGAAGAAATTGTTTACAGAAGATACAGCCGATTACAAAGAGAAAATGCACCTCTTCCAAATTTAATAATAGTAGATGGAGGAAAAGGACAGTTAAGTTCTGCATTAAAAAGTTTAAAAAAGTTAGATCTTATTGGCAAAATTCCTATTGTTGGAATTGCAAAAAGATTGGAAGAAATTTATTATCCAGGAGATTCTATTCCGCTTTATATCAATAAAAAATCTGAAAGTTTAAAACTAATACAGTTTTTAAGAAACGAAGCGCACCGTTTTGCAATAACGTTTCATAGAGACCAAAGAAGTAAAAACCTTTATGATTCGGAAATTGAAAAAATAAAAGGAATAGGTAAAAAAACATCTGAATTATTACTAAAAGAATTTGGCTCTGTAACAAGAATAAAGCAAGCAACAGAAAAAGAGCTGCTTACTTTTATTGCGCCAAGTAAAGTAAAATTAATTAAAGATTATTTTAAAGCAAATCAATAAGACCAAAGGTCGTGTTCAAAATTAAATATTTTTTCTTTAATTCTTTCAGATTCAAATAAAGCATCCATTGCTGTGGCGTATTCACTAATATTTCTATCATATACATTGTCTTCCTTATAAATATAACTAGCAAATATGCGGGCTTCAAAAATATCATCCCAGCTCAATCTCACGGCATTATTACCAGCATTATAAGCTTCTACTTTAGCTAAAACCGGTCTCAAATCTGGATAATACAACCAATACAAAGTTTCATCTCCCAGATAGTTTCCACTTTCATCGTAGGTTTCTAAAAGTGGAGCTATTCCAATAATTCTAACCTCCATAGTTGAAGTGGCGATATTAAAAAACCAATCTTCTTTTATTTTGAAACGTTTTATTTTACTATAATCCAACTTTTCTTCAGAAATAATTAATTCCGGTTCTTGCGTAATAGGATTTAAACCCCACATAGAATCTATAGATTTTCCAATTATTCCAATTTTTTCTGGTGGCAATTCCATTTTAAACTGATCGCCATTTAGTACTGTGTTATCATAAGCTGTAATTTCGCCATTTAATGCAGCCGTATGCAAAATTTCTGCAAGTAACATTTTAGGATAAGTAAAAATCAAGTTTTGCTTTTCTCTTATATCTATAATTCTCCATAGTCGTTTTGACCAAAAAACGTCTGCCTCTCTTACTGCTTGATAAGCTATAGGTTCGCGCTCTAATATATTTTTTTTCCAAGCACCATCTTGTTTCAACTGTGCATACGTAGTATTTACTATAAAAAATAAGATAAAAATTGCTATTAAACTTTTCATAACTAGTTAATTTTTAAGATTATTGGATTAATTTTTCTGTTTTTCCCATCTGGCCCTTTAACCGTAATATTTTGAAAAAAAACCATGTCTCCTCTTTTAGAATTATTGATTAAACGTTTTACATTCTTTGTAAAAAAAGCACCCTTTATAGAAGGTTCTTGTTTAATATCATTAGCATTATTTCTATGTATAAAATCATAAGAAATTACTTTAAAATTAACATCATAAACAAAATCACGTAAATATGGGAGAATTGCCTTATGGCTTTTAAGTTTAGCTAGTGTAATGCTTCCGTCATAAGCAATACCATCTAAAGTAGAAATAGGATTGGGCACTCTTTTTATTCTAAACAGTTGTGTACCCACTTTTTTCTTTTCTCCAGCTATTACACCATAAACATCAATATTTGCTTTACCTGTTTTTGAAACTTTTGCAAACCATTTTCCATTTTTTCTTTGTACAGTTCCATTGTCTGTAACTATAGAAATATCTGCTTCCTTAGAATCTGAAACAGTTACACTCAAAGGATTTTCTAAACCAACATACAAAACATTTAATGCCGATGGCGCAATTGAAAAACCAGCTTTTGGTGCAACTTCATAATCTATCGCAAACGGATACAAATCGTAACCTCCTATTGGCTTTTTTACTCTAATTATTCCTTCATAATTTCTTAAACCAACTCCAGAAGTAATTTTTTCAAACTTAGCCTTACCATTTTCAATAGGAACTTTCTCATAATTTCCTAAAAAAAATAAATCATCAGTAATTGTATTAGTACTCTTTAAACTTCCCTTGCTATCTCTTTCAAACTTAGACTTATCAATCTTACCAATAAATACTTCAGATTCTTGCTTAGAAGAAGCAGCAGCCACAAATATATCTGCAGTAAATACCTTACCAGCTGGCAAATAGCTCTTGGGAGAAATTACAGCAGCACTCAATTGGTCAAAATCTATTACATCGGCTTTTATTTGGCTTTTAAGAAAGGCTAAAACTTGTGCTTCTGTAGTGTATATATCGTTTTGTATTTTACTTAATATAACATCAGTAGCAACAACTGGCACATTATAAAAATTCTTATTTACCCAGCTTATTTTTTCACCATCTTTCGAAATGTCAAATTTATTAATCTCTTGTAATGAAATTGTTCTAGAATAAATATCCTTATAATTTGTATATTCTGGAGTATTCTTAACTGTAGGATTACCTTTATCTACAATTTCTAGATATTTATTATAAATCTGAGCTAGCTCTTCTCTAAGCAATTCTCCTTTAGATTTTTGATTTAAAGTTTCTACTGTTAAAAGCCTTGTACCGGTTTCTAAGTCGTCTAATTTTGCAAACAAAATTTTTCCATTGGCTTCTTCTTTTATCCCAGACTGTTCTTTAAGCTCATCTTTGATATTATTGATGTATCGAATAGATTCATTTGTAAGTTTTTGAGTTTCTAAAACTAATTTATTTATATTTATACTAGCTGAATCATTGGCATCTACTAGCTTAGTAAAATCGCCATATAACTGTGCATTTTTACTATTTATTAATTCATTTGAATTCGCAATACCTTCATTAACTACTACAAAAGCATTTAAAACTTCTTGCGAAACATTCATTGCTAAAAGAGCTATTAAAACAATGTACATCATTGAGATCATTTTTTGTCTTGGACTTAATTTTTTACTTGACATATTTTAGGTTTTAAATTTATACTACTTTTAAAACGATTTGAATAATGCAAAATATTGTATAAAGACAAAAAAAAAGCGAGAATCAATATTGATTCTCGCTTTGTATAAAGTTTTATATTAAATTTAGTAAGACCATAAGTCGTGCTCAAATTCAAATATTTTTTGTTTAATATTATCAGACTCGAACAATGCATCTAAACCAGCTGCATACTCTTGAATAACTCTATCATAAACATTATCTTCCTTGAATACATAACTTCCAAACAATCTAGCCTCAAAAATATCTTCCCAACTCAAACGCACTGCATTATTACCTGGGTTATAAGCTTCGTATTTAGCTAAAATTGGTCTTAAATCTGGATAATATATCCAGTACATAGTTTCATCTCCAATAAAGTTTCCATTCTCGTCAAAAGTTTCTAAAACTGGTGCTATACCAATAATACGTACTTGAAAAGTAGAAGTTTCTTCATCAAATAGTTGTTTACTGTCATGGTCCAAGTGGACTAGACCGAAACAGCAACCAATTATACAATTTATAATTTTATTCACGAAACGATTTATCATTGATGCCAATTTAAGATTGAACGGTCCCAATTATTCAGCAATGAAATACCATTATCGAACAAGTACGGGAGAATTCATACCCTCCGTTAGCACAAATGTGATGCTCGGACTCAACATGAGTTGCCCGAAAGGAGGAATTTGGGTAGGCCCTCTTCGCAAAAAATAAAGGTAGATGCTTTTTGAAACACAAAGTAGAACTTGGGTGAGGAGCGTATCTCCCGCTCTAGCTGTGACAAGACAAAATAATTGAATTATTCAATTTCTTATTGTACTTTAAAAACAAAATATGGATTCATGGATCAACAGCGACGCAAATTTATTCAAAAATCAGGAATCCTTGTGGCATCTGCCACAATTGCACCCAGTATATTGCTATCAGCCAATACACCTGATAAAAAATTAGGAGTTGCCTTGGTAGGCTTGGGGTACTATAGTACAGATTTGCTTGCCCCAGCATTACAATTGACCCAGAATTGCGAATTAAGGGGAATAGTAACCGGAAGCCCTGAAAAGATTCCCGTATGGCAACAGAAGTATGGTATAAAAGATAAAAACGTTTATAACTATCAGAATTATGATGAAATAGCGAACAATCCGGATATTGATGTGATTTATGTGGTGCTACCGCCATCAATGCACGCGGAGTATACTATTAGAGGTGCGAACGCGG
>CAKZQD010000190.1 GCA_937139485.1 uncultured Bacteroidota bacterium
CTTTAAAATAAGTGTCATTTACGCCATTGTTATTCACGTATTGGTGTTTTTGGGAATTTATTTTGCTTGGTTTGGAAGTATGGAAGGTGCTGGTGCAGAATTTTGTGAAGCGGCTAGAGAGGGATATATCAAACAACCTGCAAACACTTATTCTAATTTAATGTTCGCTTTTATGGGTTTGTGGGCAGCGCATTTATTTGACAAAGGTGTTTTCAAAGCTAAAAATACACTTACAACTTACAAAAGCATCAGTCTATTTTTTATTTTGATGATGATAAGTTTGTCTGCTGGTTCTTTTGCAATGCACGCTACAGAATCTGCTATTGGCGGTTATTTTGATATGCTGAGTATGTATTTGGTAGCTTCTTTTATACTTACTTATGCTTTGGGAAGATTGTTTAGTTTACGACCTATTTACTACGCTCTTATTTATGCTGTTTTGTTAGTTATATGTCATTTTTTCAATGCTTCTACACACCAATTTCCAATAGTAGGTTTTGGTGGAAATTTTATATTTATGGTTCTGATTGTTTCGGGTATTTTTTTTGAAAAAATAAACGATTTTAAGCACAAAACCAAGAAAAAATCTAAGTATGGTTATGCATCTGTCATTACACTAGCGGTATCCTTTGGAATCTGGCATATTGGTTTTGACCATCACCCTTGGTGCAGGCCATTTTCTTTTTTACAAGCACACGCACTTTGGCATATTTTAGATGCTGTAGCGCTTTATTTATTGTATAGGTATTATGTATCTGAAGAGGCAGAAATTCGTGAATAAATTTTATTCATTACTTTTACTACGTGAAATTTAGCGACACCATTCCATTAGCCATTAGAACACTTCAAGGCAACAAACTTAGAAGTATTCTTACCCTTTCTATTATAGCTATTGGAATTACCGCTTTAATTGGTATACTTACATCTATAGATGTACTAAAAAATTCACTTTCTCAAAACTTTGTTTCGCTTGGCTCTAATACATTTACAATACAACAAAGCGACGGACTACAAAGAGGAAGAGCTAGAAACAAAAATCCTATTATTAACTTTAAAGAAGCAGAAAAATTTAAAGAAAAATATGCTTTTCCAGCAGAAATTTCTATGAATACTCAAATAACTTCAAATGCTACAATAAAGACTAGTTTTAAGGAGTCAAATCCAAATGTTTCGCTAACTGCGGTTGATGAAAACTACATGAAAGTTGCTGGAAAGAATTTAATTCTCGGTAGAAGTTTTTCTTCTTTAGAAATAGAAAATGGAAGAAATGTTACTGTAATTGGTTACGACTTAGCACGTTCAAACTTTGAAAGTATAGATTCTATTATTGGCTCATTAATTTCTATTGAAGCCAAAAAATATAAAGTAATAGGAATTACAGAAGCTAAAGGAAGTTCTGCGGGTAAAAACGACAACTTTGCACTTATACCTTACGTAAATGCCAAAAGAGAATTTGATATTTCAAATGAAAGTTTTAGTATATTAATTTCAGTTTTAGAATTAGATAAACTAGATTGGGCTATAGATGAAGCGCTTGGAGTTTTTAGACCAATAAGGCAATTAAGTGCTTTGGAAGAAGATAATTTTTTTATAGCCAAAAGTGATAAGCTTGCCAATACTTTAATTTCTCAAATTAGTTATATAAGTATAGCTACCATTATTATTGGTATATTAACATTAATAGGAGCAGGCGTAGGTTTAATGAATATTATGTTGGTGTCTGTAAATGAACGAACTAGAGAAATTGGAATTGCAAAATCTCTTGGTGCGACTAAAAGAGTAATTTTTAATCAATTTTTAGCAGAAGCGGTTATGCTTTGTTTAGCTGGCGCTTTGGTAGGTATTGTACTAGGTGTTATGTTGGGAAATGTATTGTCGTTCTTTTTAAAATCTGGTTTCGTATTTCCTTTTTTTTGGGTGTTTATTGGTCTTGTTTTTAGTACTTTTATAGGCATAGGTGCAGGGCTTTTTCCTGCTATAAAAGCCAGTAAATTAAACCCAGTTGAAGCTTTGAGATATGAATAAAAAAATCCCGCTTTTTTTATAGAGCGGGATTTAAAAAAAAGTATTTAATTAAGTTTTAAATAGAAGCCAATGCTTTATTAAAAGTTTCGCTTGGTCTCATTGCCTTACTTGCTTTTTCATCATTTGGATTAAAATATCCTCCTACGTTCATTGTTTTACCTTGTACAGCATTTAATTCATCTACTATTTTTGCTTCATTTTCTGTAAGCTCATTTGCAAAGCTAGTAAACTGAGTTTTCAAATCAGTATCTTCATTTTGTGCAGCAATTGCTTCTGCCCAATACATTGCCAAGTAAAAGTGACTTCCTCTATTATCTAGTTCGCCTACTTTTCTAGAAGGTGATTTATTTTCATCTAAAAATTTGCTATTTGCTTTGTCTAAGCCTGCTGCTAAAACTGCTGCTTTTTTATTCCCATTTTTTTCTGCCAAATCTTCTAAAGAAACTTGTAATGCTAAAAATTCTCCAAGAGAATCCCATCTCAAGTGATTTTCTTTTTCGAATTGCTGAACGTGTTTTGGAGCAGATCCACCTGCACCAGTTTCAAACAAACCACCACCTGCTAGTAAAGGAACTATTGAAAGCATTTTTGCTGAAGTACCTAATTCTAATATTGGAAATAAATCTGTTAAGTAATCTCTTAATACATTTCCAGTTACAGAAATAGTATTTTTTCCAGCTTTTACTCTTTCCATAGTAAAGTTAATAGCTTCAATTGGAGATAGTATTTTTATTTCTAAACCTTCAGTATCAGAATCTTGTAAATATTTTTCTACTTTAGAAATTAAATTTCTATCGTGTGCTCTTGCAGAATCTAACCAAAATATAGCTGGTTGAGCTGTGTTTTTAGCTCTTCTTACAGCAAGTTTTACCCAGTCTTGAACAGGAATATCTTTTACTTGGCACATTCTCCAAATATCTCCTTCTTCTACTTTGTGACTCATCAATTCTTTTCCATCAGCATCTACTACTTTCATAGTTCCTGCTTCTTTTAAGATAAAAGTTTTATCGTGCGAACCATATTCTTCTGCTTTTTGTGCCATTAAACCTACATTAGAAACATTTCCCATTGTAGCAACATCAAAAGCACCATTTTTTTGGCAAAATTCTATACAGGCTTGGTACATTCCGGCATAAGATCTGTCTGGAATAATAGCTTTCATGTCTTGTAGTTTGCCATCTTTGTTCCACATTTTACCAGAAGTTCTTATAGCTGCAGGCATAGATGCATCAATAATTACATTACTTGGTACGTGAAGATTTGTAATTCCTTTGTCAGAATCTACCATCGCCACAGATGCACTTTTGGTGTAGACAGCATCAATTGCTGCTTTTATTTCTGTTTGTTTTTCTGTAGAAAGTTCATCTAGTTTGTCATAAACATCTCCTATTCCGTTTCTTACATCTACACCTATTTGTTCAAATTCTGAAGCATATTTTTCAAAAACTTCTTTGTAATAAATTTCTACTGCGTAGCCAAACATTACAGGGTCAGAAACCTTCATCATAGTAGCTTTTAAGTGAAGCGACAATAAAATATCATTGTCTTTTGCATCTTGAATTTCTTTTTCAAAAAATGTTTTTAAAGCTTTTGAAGACATACAAGAAGAATCTATAATTTCACCTGCTAAAAGCGAAATGTTTTCTTTCATTGTTTCTGTAGAACCATCAGTTTTTTCTAAAAGTATTTTTACCGAATTGTCTTTAGACATTACTACAGACTGCTCAGAACCATAAAAATCATTTCCAGACATATGTGCTACGTGAGATTTAGAATCTTTTGCCCAAGCACCCATACTGTGTGGGTGTTTTTGTGCGAATGCTTTTACTGGCGCAGCAACTCTTCTATCAGAGTTTCCTTCTCTTAATACTGGATTTACCGCAGAACCCAATAATTTAGCATAACGCAATTTTAAAGCCTTATCGTCTTCTGTTTTTACTTCTTCTGGGTAGTTTGGAATAGCAAAACCTTGACCTTGCAACTCTTCAATAGCTGCTAAAAGTTGTGGTACCGAAGCACTAATGTTTGGTAGTTTTATGATGTTTGCTTCTGCTTTTTTTACCAAAACACCCAATTCTGCAAGTGCATCACTTTGTTTTTGATCTTCTTTCAAAAAATCTGGGAAATTAGCTAAAATTCTACCTGCCAAAGAAATATCTTTTGTTTCTAAAGCAATGTTAGCATTTTTTGCAAATGCTTGTACTATTGGTAAAAAAGAATAAGTAGCTAAAGCTGGTGCTTCATCAGTTTTTGTATAAATAATTTTTGAAGTATTATTTGTCATTTTTTATAAAAATTTATATGATTTTAAAAACAAAATCAAAGTTGTTAAGTAAAGCCAACAAAGTTACATTTTTATCCTTTTAAAAAAAAAGAAAGCATTTGAATTAAACTGGTTTAAACCATAATTTTAGTAAAGCATCAGTCTAAAGGCTTTTGTTTTCACAAATTGCATAAAATGTCTTACTTTTTCATCTTAAAAATGTTTAATTTTGTTTTTATGAAAAAATTAAGTTTATTATTATTGGTTTTAGTTTTTAATTTCACTACAATTAATTGCTTTTCACAGTTTACTGTAGATACAGTTTCAAATGCTACTTTACTCGCTCAGCAACTTGCAGGTACAGGAGTTTTTATTTCAAACGCCACTATAAACTGTTCTGATTCTAGTTCTGGTGTTTTTTCTGGAGCTCCTGGACTATTGGGCTTTGAAGATGGAGTTATTCTTTCTACTGGTTCTGTTATAGATTTACCAGGTGGATTTGGTGGAACATCTGGAATAAATAACCCTCAAGGTGATGACGCAAGCTCAGATTTTGGTCGCCCAGGGGATGCAGATTTAGATGCTCTTTACACCGCAGTAGGAAGTTCTACGACAAGTAGTAATGACGCTTGTGCTCTAGAATTTGATATAGAAGTAACTGGAGATTCCCTAAAATTTAGTTATGCATTTGGATCTGAAGAATATGATGAGTGGGTTTGTAATCAATTTGCAGATATTTTCGCTTTTTTCATATCTGGACCAAATCCAGCTGGAGGTAATTATGTGAATGAAAACATTGCATTGGTTCCTGGTACAAATGTACCTGTAACAGTAAACACTGTAAATAATGGTTCTGTTGGAGGAGGCGGAACTAATCCCTTTTGCGACCTCACAAATTCAACATATTTTATAAATCAAGCTGCTGGCGGTGGTATTAATGGTATTGTATATGATGGAATGACAGGAAATAATTCTGTTGCTGGAG
Source organism: uncultured Bacteroidota bacterium (assembly GCA_937139485.1). Classification (GTDB taxonomy): domain Bacteria; phylum Bacteroidota; class Bacteroidia; order Chitinophagales; family UBA8649; genus CAKZQD01. The sequence goes on from CAKZQD010000190.1 coordinate 5,274, forward strand.
ACACCTTACCACTTCAAGCAAAAGCAGCCACCGTTCCTTGCCAAACCTATCATTTTAAATTGGTAATTGCAGATGGACAAGACGGAACATTAGATTCTGGTGTTTTTCTTGAAGCTGGAAGTTTTTCTTCTAATGCTGTTATAATTGGAGCATCATCGGTACTTGGTGATGGTTTTGATGAAGCTATAGAAGGCTGTGTAGATGGTGTGTTTTCTTTAACACTTGATTCAGTATACGGTATTGATGTTAAGATTGGTTTTGATATTAGTGGAACAGCTACAAATGGTGTTGATTATGCATTTATTCCTGATAGTGTTTTAGTGCCCGCTGGAGATTCTATTGTTGAAATAAATATAAATGTAATAGTTGATGGAATTACTGAAGGAACTGAAACAGTTGTTTTAACACCATATACAGACTGTGGTACTTTAGGTGATCCTTCTTCTTTAGATATAGTAGACGATTTTGAACATACAATTTCTATAAGTGATACAGTGCTATGCTCGCCAAGTAATATAACATTAAGTGCCACAGGAGCTCAATTTTACCATTGGTCAGATTCTACAATGCTGCAATTTCCGGATTCTTCCACAACTTCTACAAACGCACCAGTATCTACAACTACTTCTTTTTATTTAGAAGGCGAACTAGGTACTTGTACGTTTTTTGATACTGTTACTGTTGAAGTTAGCCAATCTAACCCTACTTTTCAATCACAGCCCATTTCTTGCCCTGGTGCAAATGATGGAAAAATGTGGGTAGAATTAAACCCAGGAGCAAACACTCCGTTTACATATAGCTGGGCATTTACTCCTTTAAATACAGATTCTTTTTTAAATAATATTTCTAGTGCGCCTCCAGGTTTTCAAATTGTTTCGGCTACAGATGCACTTGGTTGTCAGTTTAATAGTGGTTTAGTAAGTTTTACAGATCCTGCTGCTGCTGTTTTTGATTATGATAGCATAGATATTTCTTGTCCTGGTGCTGCTGATGGTGGTTTATGTGTTTACAATATTCCAAATGGAACATATACAGCAATATTAGATACCAATGGCGTTAACTACGGAAACTATGCTTTTACTATAAATAATGATACTTTTTGTGTTACAGGTTTAGGACCAAATACTTATGATTTTAGTTTTACTAACGACACTTCTGGTTGTGGCAATAATTTTACTGCAACTTTAACCGACCCTAACGGTTTAGCTTTTGATTTTTTCAGCAACGATGCTTTATGTAACGGATCTGATGATGGTGAAATTTGTATTTTTGATTTACCTAATGGAAATTATACTGCATCAGCTTCTTTTAATGGTATTCCACTTCCGCCATATAATTTTACCATAAATTCAGATACATTTTGTATAGGTTCTCTAGTAACTGGAGTTTATAATGTTACTATAACAAATAATGCTACGCTATGTTCTGGAAGTTTTACTACCAATATTTCTGAACCTCAAATTTTAGATGTAAGTATTAATGTTATGGGAAGTGGCTTATGTGCAGGAGGATCAATAGATAGTTTAGTTTCTGTAGTAACTGGTGGAACTACAAATTATACTTATCTTTGGAATACAACAGCTACTACTGAAAATATTTACAGCGTAGCTTTTGGTACTTATTCTGTTGTAGTTACAGATGCAAATAATTGTACAGATACAGCAGAAGTTACACTTATTCCTCCAACTCCAATATATTTAAGTATAGCACAAGATAGTGCTTTATGCTTTGGTGAAAATTCTGGAAGTGCTTATGTAGATTCTATTTCTGGAGGAAACCCAGCATACACTTATTCTTGGAATGATGCAGGATCGCAAACAAACGATACCGCTTTTAATTTAACTGCTGGAGAATATGTTTTAACGGCAACTGATATTAATGGTTGTACTGCTTTAGATACTATAAATGTACTAGAACCAGCAGGTGGAATAGTAATAACACTTACTAGCAATACAATTTCTTGCTTTGGTGGCGATACTTGTATAAATGCAACTATAAGTGGAGGGCAAGCTCCTTATACTTTTGCTTGGAATGATGCTGCACTACAAACTACTGAAGACGTCTGTGGAATTGTAGCAGGAACATATACTTTAACAGTTACAGATGCAAAAGGATGTATAAATACCGAAACAATAATAGTAACAGAAGAACCAGAAATTACATTAATAAAGGATTCTACAAATATTGCTTGTTTTGCAGGTAGTACAGGAATAGCAACTGTAATAGCTTCTGGTGGAAGTGGAAACTATACTTACCAATGGGACGATGCTGCAATGCAGACAAGCGCAAGTGCTACAAATTTGGTAGCAGGATTGTACACCGTTGTAGTTTCAGATGCTGCAGATACAAATTGTACAAAAACTATTAGTATAAACTTAACAGAACCAGCAGATTCTCTACAAGCAAGTTTAAATAATCTTCAAAATGTTTTGTGTAATGGAGCTTCTACTGGATCAATAGATGTAGATGTATTTGGCGGAACTTCGCCATATAATTTTGCTTGGTCAAATACTACTAATACTGAAGATATTAATAATGTTGCTGCAAATAACTATACTTTGACAGTAACTGATGCAAACAACTGTACTACGCAATATGCTGACGTAATTACACAGCCTACAGCTTTGGTAATAACACAAGACAGTTTAAACCCTGTTAGTTGTTTTGGTGGCAATGATGGATCTATATATGTATCTGTTTCTGGAGGTATTATGCCATACACTTATGCTTGGAGCAATACAGCAAATACAGATGATGTTACAGGATTAGCTCAGGGTTCTTATACTTTAACAGTAACAGATAGTAACAATTGTGTAACTACAAGAACTTTTCAAATTACTGAGCCTTCTACAGTTGCAATTTCGTTTAATTATTCTAATTATGCTGGGTTTAATGTAAGTTGTAATGGAAGTACAGACGGAACTATAGAAGCCATAGTAAGTGGAGGAAATGCTCCTTATACTTATGCTTGGGATAATTCAAGTGTTAATAATCCTATAACAGGTTTAGGCGCAGGAACGGTTTATACTGTTACCGTTACCGATAATTCTGGTTGTACATTTACACAGGCAGCAAATATGCTTAACGAGCCTTTACCAATTTCAATTGTTGAAGATTCTACCGGTTTATCTTGTGCGGGCTATAACGATGGAATAGCTACCGCAACAGTAACAGGAGGAGCACAGCCATATAGTTTTTTATGGTCCGATCCTGCTGCACAAACTACCGCTACTGCTTCTGGTTTAGCAGCTGGAACATACAATTGTAATATATCTGATGCTAATGGCTGTAGTGAAATTATTCAAATATCAATATTAGAACCGCAGCCTATAACGGTTGTCACTAACATGGATTCTGTAAATTGCTGGGGAGAAGCTAATGGCGAAATTGAAGTAGTGGCAACAGGTGGAAATGGTGCTGCTTTTGAATATTCTTTAGACAATGGAGCTAGTTTTCAATCGAGTAATACGTTTACAGGTTTAACAGCTGGAATATATAATGAAATTATTGTAAGACAAGGAGGAATTTCTGGTTGCTTATCGGTAGCAGTTTCTGAAACGGTAGAACAACCAGAACCAATGTTTGTTTTTATAAATCCAGAAGATATTACTGTTCAGCTTCAAGATGCTGTTCCGCTTACAATTGTTGTTGACCCATCTACAGGTTATTTTAATGGAACTAGTTATACTACAAACGATATTACGAGTGTTAACTGGTCGCCAACATCTGGTTTAGATTGTACAGATTGTTTAAATCCTAATGCTTTGGTATTTAATGAAACAGAATATATTGCCACAGTTTTATATAGCGAATATAGCTGCGAAACTTCTGCTTCTGCAACTATAAATGTTGAAAATAATTTGAAATTCTTTATTCCTAATTCGTTTTCACCAAACGGTGATGGAATTAACGATGTACACTTTGTATATGGAGAAGCCTTGAGAGATTTTCAAATGAGTATTTATAACAGAATTGGCGAAAAGGTATTTGAATCTAATATTCAAGGAAATGGATGGGACGGAACATTTAAAGGCGAAATGCAGAGTACAGGTGTTTATACTTTTTTCTTTAAAGCAACTTATTTAGATGATAAAGAAATAGATTTAAAAGGAAGTATTACACTATTGAGATAGGTTAAATTTTATAGCTTTAAAAATCCCAAGTGAAATTATTGCTTGGGATTTTTTTTTGTTCCCTTGTTTAGCTAAGTAAATGCATTAATAGAAAAAATAAAAACCAATTTTTGGGCGTTTTATCTTGCTATCCGTTTTATCTTTTCTTGAAAAAAGAAAAGGATGCCACTTCTATCAAGAACGCAAAAAGTATCTCACCAAAGAGAGTTAGCTTTGTCAGACTTTTTTGAGTTATAAAAAAAATACTCCTACAGAGCGACTTAATTAAAAGGAAGAAATTTGTATTACTAAATTACATTGTTTTTTAAAAGTTTTTCTATTTTTAAACGAACAGTATCTGAATAAATAAAATAATTGTGTCTCATTACTTTGTCGGCAACAGATTTTATATCATTAATGTGCGTTAAGTCTATAAAGCTAATGTTAGAGTCTTTAAAAATTAATTTTACACGACCTAAGCGTTCTGTTTTATTAATAATTTTAGACATTTTAAGTGTTTTATCTTTTGTATGATAAAGTACATAAACCTTATCTGCAAGGTCTGAAAACATTTGAAAGCCGCTCTCGAAATGTGTAAAATGCAAATCTGGTGCTACTAATAATAGTTCTTTAAAACTTGTATTTACTTTTTGATGTTTCAAGCTTTCGTACAAAAATCTATTTCCCATAGAATGGCACATTAAGCTTACATTTTTAGAAATTTTGTTGTTTATGTCATTTAAAATTTCATTGAAAACGAACTTAGATTTTTTTAAACTTGAAATACTATTTTTATAATAAAGTGCATTGGCATTCCAAACAATATGAATAATTGCTGAAATATCATCTTGTTCTGATTTGAAATAATTTTTATTGAAAGCTTGTACAGTTCTATTTAGCGGAAAAGATAATGATGCCCAAAAACCGTGAACATAAAATAGTACTTTCGATTTTGGAAGGCCTAAAGCTTCTATTTCATTATTTAACCAAGTTAAAGCATATTCTGAGCTAAAAAATTCACTTTTGTTAGCTTTTTTATGAAAAACAAATTTTGATTTATTTGCTGAAGTATCAAATTTACCACAAGAAACAACATCAAGTTTTGGAGCTATTTTTATAAAATACTGTTCCATAGTTTCTTGGGTTTTAAAGGTGTTTATTTATCAAAGTTATTGCTAAAATCTTTTTTTAATCCTTGAATAGAAGTTTCTACTTTAGATTTTAAATTTTCTTTAAATTTTGTAATGTTATTAAAAATTTCATTATTTGAACTACCAATAATTTGAGCAGCTAAAATACCTGCATTTTTTGCGCCATCAAGTGCTACAGTAGCAACAGGAACACCGCTTGGCATTTGTAGAATAGACAATACAGAATCCCAACCGTCTATAGAATTTCTACTATGAATAGGAACACCAATTACAGGTAGAGCGGTTAAAGATGCTACCATTCCTGGTAAATGTGCTGCGCCGCCAGCACCACAAATAATACAATTTAAGCCTCTTTCTTTTGCTGTTTTTGCATAGTCGAACATTCTTTCTGGTGTTCTGTGTGCCGAAACTACAGTCAATTCATATTTTACTCCCAATTCTGTTAAAACATCTGCTGCTTCTTTCATGATGTTTAAATCAGACTGACTTCCCATTATTATTCCTACCATATTTTTTGCTTTTAGCTGTTAGCTTTTGGCTTTTGGTAAAAAAAGCCTATTCTAAACAACAAATTTAGTGTTATTTCCTGAATACAAACTAGCTATTAGCCAAAAGCTAATTGCCAGAAGCCAATTATTTCATTTCAAGTTTTATCAATTCCATTAAGTTTTTAGTTTCTATAGATGGGCTTATCCAGCTGATTTCTTTATCGTTTCCAAACCAAGTAATTTGTCTTTTTGCGTAGCGTCTAGAGTTTCTTTTTATGAGTTCTACGGCTTCTTCTAGTGAAATTTCGCCCTCTAAATAAGGAAACAACTCTTTGTAACCTATAGTATTTAAAGCATAAGCATCTTTGTGTGGAATTAGGGCTTTAACTTCTTCTTCCAATCCTTGTGCAATCATTATTTCTACTCTTCGGTTTATTCTTTCGTATAGTTTTTCTCTATCTCTGTCGTAGGCTATTTTTATTACTTTAAAATTTCTTGCTTTTGCTTCTTGTTTTCTAAAACTAGAGTATGTACTACCCGAAGCAAAGCAAACTTCTAAGGCACGCATAAGCCTTCTGTGATTATCTAAGTCTACAGTTATATAGTGTTCTGGGTCTAATTTTCTTAGCTCATTTTTTAAAGCTTCTATGCCGCCTTCTTTGTAAATATTTACAACTTTTGCACGTGTTTCTTTACTTATTTCTGGAAAAGGATCTATTCCAAAAAGGATAGCATTTATATATAAACCAGAACCTCCTGCAAGTACAACAACGTCTTTTGTTTTATGCAATTCTGCAATTTTTTCTAAAGCATCGTGTTCAAATTGTCCAGCAGAATATTTGTCTTTAACAGAAAGTGTATCTATAAAATGGTGTTTTGCTTGCGCTAGTTCTTCAGGGGTTGGTTTAGCTGTTCCAATGGTCATTTCTTTATAAAATTGCCTAGAATCTGTTGATATTATTTCGGTATCGAAATAATTTGCTGCTTCAATAGCAAGCTTTGTTTTACCTGATGCCGTAGGACCAAGTATACAAATTAAATATTTGTTTTGCATAAAAAAACGCTTAATAAAGCTTTAGAAATAATACTTATTTAGTTTCGTTACTAGAAGATTCGTTTGAATTTGGATATTCATCATCTATTTCAAACTTTGCAGCATCAAAACCTTCTTTTGGTGTAAATTCTGCTTTGTTTATTTTAAATAAATTGATTCTATCTAAACGAAAAGTTCTATAATCGTTTCTTAAAAGGCAGTAAGCTACCAAATGCCTTTTCCTATTTTTATATATCAATGCCATTGGTTCTATGTCTCTTTGAGAAACTTCATTTTCTCTAGATTCATATTCCAAAGTTGCCATTCTATTATTATCTATTGCATTATTTAAGCAGCCCAAAAGATTTGGAGAATAGTGCATTTTTTTTCTTTGTTGCTTATTTCTATCGTTTTCGTAAGCCATAATCTCAGTTTTAATTCATTTCCATCAAATTACATTGTGAATTTAGAAAAGATTTTACTTTTCACATGCTTTATTTCATTTTTTTAAGAAAAATGCATCATATCCACTTCTTTATCTGCAGGATATAGCCCTGGAAATATACTTGGAGAAAATTGTATAGGATAATGAACATAGTAGAACGTAGAAACACCTTCTTTTTTTTTGGTAATTAACTCCAATTCAACGAGCGTGTCTGTAATTCGTTTAAGCGTTTTATCTGATTTATTTGTTATTCTCATGGCATCAGACTTTGATATCTTTCCTTTAGAAAACACATCTTCTAATATATATTTTGCTTCGGGTTTTATTTTTTCTTTAATATGTGTAAGTACTCTGTCGTACTATCTGCTTTATGATTTCGGCTTTCTGTTTTATCTGCTTTAAAGCGTTGATAATCGGTTGTTTTTAAGCTGTATTTTCCGAAAGCACTCATAATGCTACTTATCTCATTTTCAGACATTAAACCCTCATTGTTATAACTTAAAAAAATGTATTTAAAGTTAGCATTTTTTATCAATTCTACGAAGCATATTAGCAACTCTCATATCTAGATCGGTAGTTCCCACTTGAGTATCTACAACAAATAATATCACATCAGCTTCATCTATCGCTAAGTGCACTTGTTTGCGAATTTCTCCCTCAAATACATCATCTGATCCTCTCACAAATCCCCCCGTATCAACAACGGTAAAGGTTTTGCCATTCCACTCACAATTGCCATATTGACGGTCGCGGGTTACCCCACTGGTATCGTCCACGATAGATTGGCGACCGCCAATTAAACGGTTAAAAAGCGTAGATTTTCCGACATTTGGTCGCCCCACTATTGCTACAAGATTTCCCATTACTCTGGTATTTATTTACTCTGTTATTCTTTTAAAATTGGAAATGTACTCAAAATTCTTTTTGTTTTACTAAACTTGCTAAATTTTTAAACTTAATAAGTATTAACTCCAAACTTAAAAATTCTCAATAATTAAAAGAATAGTGAAAAAAATTGCGCAAATGTAAGCTAAACCAATTCAAATAGAAGGAAAACAGGCGGTTTTCTTAGAAATA